>NZ_JBMIRP010000081.1:0-7092 GCF_049202975.1 Ureibacillus sp. MALMAid1270
TTCGGGAATTTGCCTCCGGCTTCCTTCAGATTCCACCTCACGGTGGACACCCTTGCCATTAGCTAACAGTTCCTACTGCCAAGCCTGTAGTGGACTTTCACCACCAAGTTATAGCCCATGCCGGGCGCACAATAAAAAAACTGCTGACTAAATTACTAGTCAGCAGTTTCATGTATATTATGCTAATTTATTTTTTAATTTTTTATTTTCCATATAGTTCAGTGCGAAAATTACAAGTACTATAACTGTTCCAATAATATCTGTAAATGGCTCAGGTATTAACATTAAGAGTGCTCCGGCACCGAGAATAATACGGTAAATAGTATTCATATGTGTTGCGAAGTAACCTTCAATTGCAGCTCCAAGTCCTATAACTCCAACAATGGAAGTTACTGCAACAATGACAATATCCATAATTGATGCCATCGGGAATTCAACCGCATTCATTGAAAGACCTTCTGGATTAATTAATAGCAGTGCAGGTTGATATACGAATAGGTAAGGTACGATGAATCCTGCAAGTGATAAACGTACTGAGATGAAACCTGTTTTCATTGGATCTCCACCTGCTAATCCTGCACCAGCGAAAGATGCAAGTGCTACAGGAGGTGTGATATTTGCAAAAATACCAAAATAGAAAACGAACATATGTGCAACTAAGATTGGAACACCAAATTCTGCTAATGATGGTGCTACCATTGTAGCTGTAATTATATAAGCTGGGATAGAAGGTAGACCCATACCTAAAATAATAGACGCGATCATTGTTAAGAATAATGTTAAGAATAGTGATCCTGCACCTAAATGAGTAATAGCACTAGTTAATGTAGAACCGAAACTAGTTAAGTTTACTACACCAATAATTATACCTACTACACCACAGGCAACAATAGTTGATAATGATTGTTTTGTTCCATCTTCAAGAGCACTTAAAATATCTTTAACACCCATTCTAGTACTCTTCTTAAATGCTGCTACGATGATTGTTAATACGATTGTATATAATGCAGAGAATGCAACGGGAACACCGGAACCAAGGAAGAAAACTAGTCCAACTAATGGGATTAATAAGTGACCGCCCTCTTTAAATACTTCTTTAACTCTTGGAAGGTCTGGCTTTGGAATTCCTTTTAAGTTTGAACGACCAGCACGGAAATGTACTTGCATTAATACACCAAGGAAAAATAGTAGTGCAGGTATTGCCGCAGCTAATGCAATCGTCCCGTAAGAAATTCCAGTAGTTTCAGCCATGATAAATGCACTTGCACCCATAACTGGAGGTAATATTTGACCACCTATGGATGAACTTGCCTCAACTGCTCCGGCGAAGTTTTTCTCATATCCGATTTTTTTCATAAGTGGAATTGTAAAAGCACCAGTTCCTACTACGTTTGCAACAGCAGAACCGTTAATACTACCCATGAATGCACTTGAGATAACTGCAACTTTTGCAGGTCCACCTTGTTGATGTCCTGCTAGAGCTAATGCTAAATCATTAAAAAATTGGCCCATACCAGATTTAGCTAAAAATGCTCCGAATAAAATAAATAGGAAAATGTATTGTACAGAAGCCCCAATTGCAGTAGAGAATAGTCCTTCTGTCTTTAAGTATAGCTGACCAAAAATATCTCCTAAATCAAACTGACGAGTCATTAACATATTCGGTAGCCATGAAGCATGACTGAAGAATGGGTAAATTAAAAATACTAGGGCAAGAATTGGTAATATCCAACCTGTTACACGTCTTGCACTTTCAAATACAAGAATTACAGTCACAATTGCAACGATAATATCAACTGTATTTGGTATACCGCCTCTTTCTGTCATAATCGCTTGATATTCTACAAATAAGTAACCACAAGATAGAATACAAAGACCGAATAATATCCAATCATAAAAAGGGACTTTCGTACGGTCTTGTTTTTTATAAGTCGGATATAGTAAAAATACGATGGCTAAAGCGAATAGTAAATGGACTGATCTTAGCAATAATGTCGGAATAGGATTAAATGTAATGTATACATGGAACAAGGAAAATAGTATTCCTAAAGCAGCAATCAGAAATACGACGCTTTTATTTTTTAATTTACGTACATTGGAATCTGTATCATATTTTTCTAAAACCTTTTGAACATTTTCTTCTGATATTTCTTCTACCAGGATTTTTTTTGAATCTACTTCATTTATTACGCTCATAACTTCCCTCCCGATATTAATTGCCATAAGTAAATTGATTTATGTGTGATATGTACGTTCGTATAATCACTTGCAAAAGTATAAATTGGAATTTCACGTTGTTTCGTAATGATGGTTGTTTTCACATTTTCAGAGACTGCTAAATTTAACTCGGGATATTTAAGATTAATATCCATTTTTACATAACCATCCACTAATTCTGTATTTTCAGAACTACTTGGGACACCAGCGCCAAAAGTTTTAAAATATGTCTCTGTTAATAGTAATTCATCCCCACTATTATCATAGATTTCAATCCACTCTTCTTTTTCGACGGAGTGAATCCATCTTAATTGAAATTGATCATCGAATAAGTAATAGGTACGATCTTCAATTTCAAATGAAAATACTGGGATTTTTATAAAAAAGATGGTAAGGAGTAAAAGAGCACTTATACTCCAAAACCATCTAATTTTATTATTTTTGTTCATCGAAATATTTTTGTGCCCCTGGGTGTATTGGTGCGATAAATCCTTCTTGTGCATCTACTGCAGGAATTTCAGTAGCTGCTTGATGTGAGTTTACTAACTTATCTTGACTTTCAAAGAATTTCTTAGTTAGTAAATAAACATCATTTTCACTCATGTCACTACGTACAACTAAAGCATTTGGAACAGCTGCAGTTTTAATAGGTACTTCATTTCCGTAAGTTCCTGCTGGTACTTCATAAGAAATAAAGTAAGGATGTTCTTTTGCAATATCTTCTATGTTTGCAGGTTCAACCGATACTAGAGTAATACCCATAGTTTCAGATAGTTCAAGTACTGATGCATTTGGTAGCCCACTTGTTAAAAATGCTGCATCAATAGTACCTGCATTTAATCCATCAGCTGCTTCTGCATAACCTAAGTAATCCACTTGTAAGTCATCATATGTGATACCGTGACCTGCTAGTAAAGTACGAGCGTTTACTTCAACACCAGAGTTTTGGTCACCAACTGCAACACGTTTACCTTTTAAGTCTTCGATTGTTTTAATACCAGAATCTTTCTTTGCAATAATTTGTACTACGTTTGGATATAACGTTGCAATTTGTGAAACATTTTTAATAGGTTCTTTAAAGCTTACTTCCCCAGCTAATGCTTGTGATAGAGCGTCACTCATTACAAATGACATTTCAATTTTGCCATGCTCCATCAAGTTAATATTTTCTACAGAAGCTCCTGTTGTTTGCGTTCTGGAGTTAATACCAAAATCAGAAGAGTAGATGTCTGCTAAAGTTGTCCCTAGAATATTGTAAGGACCTGAAGCTCCACCTGTACCAATTGTTACAAGGTTTAATGAAACCTTATCTGTTGCTGTCTCTGTTTGAGTTCCAGCGTCGTTTGTTGAGCCTGAGCCATTTTGTGTTGTTGAAGAATCACCACAACCAACTAAAAATGCAGCTAAAGCTAGAGATGAAAATAACATTCTTTTTTTCAAAACTTTTTCCCCCTACCCCTCTATGAAATTTATAGTTAATTTCATAGAAATAAATTTCTATTCAATCAATTCTTTAAATGTAATATTCTCAAACTTCGCACCTAAATAATTAGATTCGATAGTTGGCTCTATTAGGTTCTTCATGATTTCAATAAAAACCTTGACAAAGTTTTTTAAGATACAAAAAACACCTCATTCTTTGGTATAGTGGATTTGTCGAGAATACACTACCAAACAGAAGAGGTGCTTCCATTATGATAGAGCATAATGACCAAAACAATCAACTGCCAAAAGAATTAAAATCGGTATTTCGTGAATTAGAAATCGTAAAGCACCTTCGTAAAGCTTGCATTACGAAGAAGTTTGGCTTTACAACTTCCTATTTGTTTCAGCTTGTTTTTTGTTTAATCTTTCATCATAAGAGCTGGTTCACCCTTTTAAATTCAAAGAAGGGAGACCGTTACCCTGCCAAAGATTCTGTTTATCGTTTCTTAAATCATTCCAAGTTTGCATGGCGTCGCTTTTTAACGTATTTAAGTGTGCACGCCATTCAAAAGGTGGAGCAGCTGACGGATACAAAACGTCCAAAGGTATTCATCATAGACGATTCTATGTTCGACCGTAACCGCAGTAAAAAGGTGGAGCTTCTTGCGCGTTGTATGGATCATTCCTCCTTAACAAAACGCTTTTATAAAGGATTTCGCATGCTTACATTGGGTTGGTCCGATGGCTTTACATTTATGCCACTAGACTTCACATTACTAAGTTCAAAAAAGGCGCAAATCAACGGAATTTCTGAGAATATTGATAAGCGTTCTTCTGGCTATAAACGTCGTGTCGAAGCATTAGAATCTGCTCCAACCGTCATCCCAGGTATGCTTGAACGAGCATTACAAGCAGGTGTATCGGCTGACTATGTGTTACTGGATACGTGGTTTACGCAACAACCTCTTATCCAATCAATCGTTGAACTCGGTCTTGACGTCATTGGCATGGTAAAGGCAACGAACCAACGCTATGTGGTGAACAATAAAAAGCTATCTCTGAAGGAACTATATAAGGTTGCCGCACCTGTTTCTGGCAAGAAAGGCATCATGCGATCGATTCAAACAACCATGGCAAATGGCGTTCAAGTAAAAGTCGTATTTATTCAAAACCGCAATAAAAAGAGCGAATGGCTTGCGATTCTCAGCACGGATTGTACGCTTTCTGAACAAGAAATCGTCCGTATTTATGGTATGCGCTGGGATATTGAGGTCTTTTTCAAGACGACTAAATCCCTCTTACGCCTTCAAAAAGAATTTCAAGGCATGTCATATGATTTACTTATTAGCCACACAACGATTGTGTTTTCGAGATACATCGTTTTGTCCTGGCAGAATCGTTGCCATAACGATCAACGAACACTAGGTGGCATTTTTTATGAGCTATGTGATGAAGTGAGCGAACTGGATTGGGCTGTCGCATTACAGCAATTAATCGAGCTTCTTGAAGATGCCTTAAAAAAGACGAATAAAACGATTCAAAAAATAATCAAAAGTCAACTACAGCAATGGATTGACGGTCTGCCTAACTATATCAAGGCTTATTTGTCGATTTCAGTCTGCGAAGTTTGAGTAATATTTATATATTATTCTTAATTTAAAGAATTTTTTGAAGTAATTAAAATGTAAGATAATTAAAATTAAAAATCAATACAAAAAAAGGTGTTATTACACAGTTCGACAAAAATAGACAAAATTAAATTATTATAATATAGATAACAAGTAGAATAATAAGATATATTGTCAAATATAATAAAAAAACGCTATCGCTAGGATAGCGTTTTTTTATTATTTTAGTATGCTCTACCGAACCAAACAGTGTGTTTTGCTTCTTTACCACAGTTAATACATGTTTGTTTTGTTGTCGGTGGATTAAATGGAATGTTACGTGTTGTGAATTTTGTTTCTTCTTTTACATGTTCTTCACAAGCATCATCACCGCACCAACCAGCTAAGATCCAACCTGGAATTGTTCCATTTTTCTCTGAATCCACTAAATGATGTTGAAGTTGTTCTAGTGAGTCAACATGAGTATGTGAGTTTGCATCACGGAATGCTTTTGCTTTTTCATATAGTCGTGTTTGCATTGTTTCTAGTTCTTGCTCAATAGCTGAAACGACTTGACCAATTTCTACAGTTACTTTATTCGCCTCATCACGAGCTTTTAATAGAACTTGACTGTTTTCTAAATCACGTGGTCCAAGTTCAATACGTACAGGAACACCTTTTAGTTCCCATTCATTGAATTTGAAACCTGGAGATTGGTCTGAATCATCTAAACGAACACGAATACCTTTTGCTTTTAATTCTGCAAAGATTTCATCTAATTTCTCAATAATCGCTGGGTTCTTTTTCCATGGACCAACAGGAATTAATACAACTTGAGTTGGTGCAATTTTTGGAGGTAATACGAGACCTTGTTCATCTCCGTGCACCATGATTACAGAACCGATTAAACGAGTTGAAGTTCCCCAAGAAGTTGTATGCACATGTACGTGTTTGTTTTCACGGTTTAAGTATTTAATATCGAATGCTTCTGCAAATTTTGTACCTAAATAGTGAGAAGTACCAGCTTGTACAGCTTTTCCGTCTTTCATCATTGCTTCGATTGAGTACGTATCAACCGCACCAGCAAATCTTTCTGATGGTGTTTTTTGTCCATCATATACCGGAATAGCAAGTAATCCTTCAACTACTTCTTTATAGATATTTAACATTTGCATTGTTTCTTTACGAGCGTCTTCTTCATTTTCATGAGCTGTGTGTCCTTCTTGCCATAAAAATTCTGAAGTACGAATGAATGGTAATGTTTTCTTTTCCCAACGGAATACGTTTGCCCATTGGTTAATTAATACTGGAAGATCGCGATATGATTTGATCCAGTTTGAATATAAGTGACCAATCATTGTTTCAGAAGTAGGACGTAGTGCAAGACGTTCTTCTAATTTTTCCCCAGCAGCTTCAGTTACCCATGGTAATTCTGGAGAAAATCCTTCGATATGGTCTTTTTCTTTTTGGAAGAATGATTCTGGAATTAACATCGGGAAGTAAGCATTACGGTGACCTGTTTCTTTAAAACGACGGTCCATTTCTGATTGAATGTGTTCCCATAATTCGTATCCATCTGGTTTAAAAGCGATACAACCTCGTACAGGTGTGTAATCCATTAAATCTGCTTTTTGAATTGTATCAATGTACCATTTTGAAAAATCGTTTGTCTGTTGTGACATATTAGTTCCTCCTAACATTAATATAGACTCTCGGCATTCGCCGAGCTTTGTGGTTCAAGGATTTTCCTCAAACCAATTTATTTCATCCCTCCTATTTTAGGTGGGATTTTTTAATGTTCATTTTTTTAAAACTGGAAATTAATTATCAAAATATTTTCACG
>NZ_JBMIRP010000082.1:0-18607 GCF_049202975.1 Ureibacillus sp. MALMAid1270
AGTTCGGGATTTTGCCTCCGGCTTCCTTCAGATTCCACCTCACGATGGACACCCTTGCCATTAGCTAACAGTTCCTACTGCCAAGCCTGTAGTGGACTTTCACCACCAAGTTATAGCCCATGCCGGGCGCACATAAAAACACCTAAAGAAGTTGCCTTCTTTAGGTGCACAGTAAACATTATTCTAAATATCCAGATAAGATACGTGCATATGGTGAATCAGATGGAATGATAATCATTGTATCTTCACCAATTGTTTGTTTATACGTTTGTAATGTACGGAAAAGCTCGTAAAATTCAGGGTCTTTTGAGAATGCTTGATTGTAAATTCTCGCGGCCTCTGCTTCCCCTTGGGCACGGATTAATGCTGCTTCTTTTTCAGCAGTTGAAATCATTTCAGTTACTGTTCTATCTGTATTAGCTTCAATAGTTCTTTTTTGTGCATCCCCTTCAGATAAATATTTCTGAGCCATCGATTCACGCTCTGAAATCATACGAGTAAATACAGATTGTTCGTTTTCAGCTGGTAAGTCTGTACGACGAATACGTACGTCTACAACTTCAATTCCATATTTATCATTTGATAATAGCGTGTTTACCCTATCTGTTACAGTTGCATTTAAATCACCACGAGATGATAAATCCTCGTTAATAATTTCTTCATAGGGTAATTTCCCTAGTTCTGTACGAAGAGTGGAATATATGAACTCTTCCATTCTAGATTCTGCATTCGCAATCGTTCGCGCATTAGAAATTAGAAGTTTTGGATCGGTTACTTTCCATACGGCATAGTTATCTACAATAATTCGTTTTTTATCGGCTGTCATAATTTCTTCTTCTGTTGCCATGTCATAAATCATTATATTTTTTGGTAATGTCGTTACAGATTGGATGAATGGTATTTTAAAGTTTAATCCAGGTTCTTCTTTATAACCGATTACTTCACCAAATTGACGGATTACTTTATATTCATTTTCTTTAACAACATATAAGTTAGAAATAATAATCACAATAATGGCAAATATAGCAACTAATGACCCAATAATTGTACCGATTTTTCTTCCATTAATCGGTTTTTTATTTATATCTACGACTTTTGCTTCTTTCACTTCTCCTGAATCTTTTGGTTCATCTGCTTTTTTCTTTTTGTTATTATTGTTCCCAAAAAGTGAATTTACAAATTTATCTAAATCATTATTAAATTTATCATTACTCATTAGTTATTACTCCCTTCTGTCACAATTGGGTTTGTAGAAGAGTTTGGTACTAGTGGTAAGTACTTTAAAGTCTCACCATCATCATTCATAATATAAAGTTTTGCATTTGGTAATACTTGCTCTAGTGTTTCCAATATTAAACGAGATCTAGTAATTTCTTTATTTTGAACGTATTGTTCATAGAGACTATTAAATACTGCTACGTCTCCTTCAGCTTGTTGAATACGCGCAATTTTTTCTCCCTCGGCTTGTGATAAAATTGCAGCGACTTCGCCTTTCGCTTCACTTTCTTTTTCATTTTTATATTTCTCAGCTTGATTTTCTTTTGTATTTTGTGTCTCACGTGCATCTGTAACAGCAGTAAATGCTGCACGAACTTCAGCGTTTGGTACTTCAACATCCTGTAACTGAACTGCTAGTATGTTAATACCGATATCATAGTTATTAACTAACGTAGTTATTAACTCTCTTGTGTCGATTTCTATCTGTGCTTTTCCACCCGTTAAAGCCTCATCAATTGTTGAACTACCGATAACGGAGCGAATGGCTGCAGATGTCACATTATGTAGTATTGCTTTAGGATCGTCAGAGTTAAATAGATACTTTTCTGGATCTGCAATTTTCCATTGCACAACTAAGTCTGTTAAAACGATGTTTTCATCACCTGTAATCATTTTCGTTTCACTTTCATTACTAATGATTTCGCCATTTTCATCTAGCTTATAACCGAAAGTTAAACTAAATGTTTCCCTAGATAATAACTCTACTTTTTGAATCGGCCATGGCATTTTAAAATGTAAACCTGGTTCTGAAACGGTATCATCTGCATGACCGAAAGTAATTACTACCGCTTGTTCTGATTCATCAACTATGTACCAAGATGTTAGTGCGGCAAGGATTATTAATATCGCAAATATTCCTGAAAAAATTAACGTCAACACTCTTTTAGTGCTCAATCAAATAACCTCCTTAAATAAATCAATTCTTACCTATCAATTGAGATAACTAATTTACGAATCAAATAGCCTAGAGGTTTCAAAAAAATAAAAAAATAAAAACTCGACCAAATTGATCGAATTCATGTTCATAGCTGCCAAAAAGTAGTGAACGAAAAAAGTCCACTACCTTCCTCACAGCATATTCTTAAGCTATCTACTAGATCTGAAACAGGGGGTTTCTAATTAGTACTATAACGCCCTATTGTGAAGATTGTGTTACTCTATTGTAAACAAATTGTTAATTTCGTTTTTTTAATGGAATCATAATTTTAATACACGTTCCTTTACCAACTTCACTTTCAACATCTAGCTTACCATGATGGGCTTCTACTAAATGTTTCACAATGGCAAGTCCTAACCCTGTGCCCCCTGAATTTCGACTTCTCGCTTTATCTACTCGATAGAACCGTTCGAATATACGAGGGAGTTCATTTTTATCAATACCAATTCCTTGATCTTCTACTTCAACAATTCCATATTCTTCGTTTTCTTTTATGCGTAATGTAATGGTAGTGTCCTCAGGTGAATACGTAATTGCATTCGCAATTAAATTCGTAAAGATTTGTATTAATCGGTTGGAATCTCCCATAACGACAACATCCCGGACAATATCTACACTAAATTGCATATTTTTTTCATCCAACTTTGGACTTGTCACATCTACAGCTCGAATTAATACATCTTGTAAGCTTGTAGGAACAATATTAACTGTATAACCATGCTGTTCAATTTTGGAAAGTTCAAGTAAATCATTGATGAGCATTTGAAGTCGATTACTTTCTTGATAAATAATTTCTAAGAAGGATAGCAACATCTTTTCATCTTTAAAGGCACCATCAAGTAATGTTTCAGAGAATCCTTTAATAGATGTAATCGGTGTTCTCAGTTCATGAGATACATTTGCTACGAAGTCTTTTCTAATTTGTTCAAGTCGAATCAGTTCAGTAATATCATGCATGACGATGACAACACCTAACCAACGTCCATGTTCCCCTACAACTGGTGCCCCATATACTTGTTTATAAAGAATTTCGTGATGGAGCTCCACTTCTATTTGCTTTCTATAAGGTTGCTCTGTCAGAAATACATGGTCAATAAAATTCTCAATATTTTTTGGTAAGCCGAGCGTATTAAAGTTTTTTCCCCGCACTTCATCTAAAGTTAACTCAAACCCTTGCAAAAACCGACCATTAACGATGGATACATTCCCTTCTCTACCAATCATAATAAGTGCGCTACCCATATTTTCAATTAATGTCTTTAACCGTTCTTCTTCTACCTCACGTGTTTTTTCAATCTCTTGTAAAGTACGGGCTAAGTTATTAATTGAACTTCTTAATTGAACGATGATCGATGGACCCATGGCATATGCTCTTGCACGATAATTACCTTTCGATAATTCTTTTGCTGTTCTTGTAATATTATCTAGTGGTTCAATCATGTTACGCACCAATCGATATGCTACAAGACTGATTAATAATAATGCGATGATCATTAAGATGGTAAGCACAAAAAAGTATTGTGAATTCACATGATGAAAAGTCTTGTCATCATATGGAATATTATTTCGATCAAAGTAATTTTTCAAAAAGAAAGGAAAAAGCTGGCCTAAGATAATTCCAAGGACAGCAAAAATTGAACTAGTTATAATCATGAAGAATAAAAAGAGTTGATTACTGAAGGATTTCATACATTTTTTGGCTCCTCAAATTTATAACCAATCCCACGAATCGTTTTAATATATTTTGGTTTACGACTATTTTCTTCAATTTTTTCACGGAGATGGCTAATATGTACATCGACAATTCGTGTATCACCAGCAAAATCATAATGCCAAACAGCACTAAGCAATTGATCGCGAGTTAGTACTCTATTTTTATTTTCAATTAGATAGACAAGTAATTCAAATTCCTTCGGTGTAAATTCTAATGGTTGTTCATCTAAAAAGGCTTCGTAAACTTCAGGATGAACGAGTAATTTTCCAATTTGGAATGTTTTATTTTTTAAATCTTCTTCTTGTTCAAGCTCGAAGGATGATGTAAAACGTCTTAGTACAGCTTTTACACGTGCTATCACTTCACGGGGACTAAATGGTTTCGTCATGTAGTCATCTGCGCCAAGTTCTAATCCAAGTACTTTATCGAACTCATCGTCTCTCGCTGTTAGCATTATTATTGGAATATTTATCTTCTTACTTCTTATTTCCTTACAAATTTCCATGCCATCCATTGTTGGTAACATTAAATCTAATAGCATTAAATCTGGAGATTTTTCAAGAGCTAAATCTAATCCTTCTTTTCCATCATGTGCTAACAATACTTCATATCCTGCTTTTTCAAGGTTGTACTTTAATAATGTAGCAATCGATATTTCATCCTCAACAACTAAAATAACTTTTGACATAACAAATCCTCCAAGAATTGATTTGAAACCCCCATTTCAAATCTAAGCTTAATAGATCAAATGCGTACTAGTTATAAAGGAGGCGTAACTTTCATAACACCTTCTATAACAGATTTATGATTTTCATTTGTAGCATGAATATGAATTTCGACTAAATTTTCCGAAACTTCTATTTGTTGTACTTCAAGTACAATATTAATCGTTTCATAATGATAAACTGGTTCCTCATAAACTAAATTTTGTTCAATTATTCTAGAACCTGGACCAGGAATATGTTTTGATATTGCAGAAGTGATAATGCCATTAAGCATAATAACTGGAACAATCGGTTTTTTATATGGCGTGTCTGTTACATAATCGTGTTGAATATATAATGGATTACTATCATTTGTTAAACCTAAGTACAATAATAAATCCTTATCCTCAATTTTCTCGATTAAATGTAACCTCTCGCCAACGGAAAGTTCATCAACCTTTTTCCCAATTTTTATACCTTTTTTTATCAACAATAAGGCAACTCCTTTATCCTCAGTTTATTCAATAGTATCAATTTTTTCAGAAAATAACAATCATAGAAGGGTGTATGCCATTTCGTTAAATACAAAAGAAAAAGGAAGCATATTAAATATGCCTCCTTTTGTGTTATTTAAAATAACCGATTATAGGTTTTTAATTAATTCGTTAGCGAATTCAGAACATTTAACTTCAGTAGCGCCTTCCATTAAACGAGCGAAGTCATAAGTTACTACTTTTGAAGAAATTGTTTTTTCTACAGATTTTGTAATTAAATCTGCAGCTTCTTGCCAACCAATGTGTTCAAGCATTAATACACCTGAAAGTAATACTGAAGATGGGTTTACTTTATCTTGACCAGCATATTTTGGAGCTGTACCGTGAGTAGCTTCGAAGATAGCATGTCCAGTTACATAGTTAATGTTTGCTCCTGGAGCGATACCAATACCACCAACTTGTGCAGCTAATGCGTCAGAAATATAGTCACCGTTTAAGTTCATTGTAGCAACTACGTCAAATTCAGTTGGACGAGTTAAAATTTGTTGTAAGAAGATATCAGCAATTGAATCTTTTACGATGATTTTGCCTTCAGCAACAGCTTTTGATTGTGCTTCGTTAGCTGCAGCTTCACCTTGTTCAGCTTTAATTGCATCGTATTGGTTCCAAGTGAATACTTTGTCACCAAATTCTTTTTCTGCTAATTCATAACCCCAAGTTTTGAATCCACCTTCAGTGAACTTCATGATGTTACCTTTGTGTACTAAAGTAACAGTTGGTTTGTTATGTTTAATTGCGTATTCGATTGCTGCACGAACTAAACGTTCAGTACCTTCTTGAGAAACTGGTTTAATACCTAAACCAGAAGTTTCTGGGAAGCGGATTTTATTAACACCAAGTTCATTTTGTAAGAAGTTTAATAATTTCTTTTGCTCGTCTGATCCAGCTTTGTATTCAATACCAGCATAGATATCTTCTGTGTTTTCACGGAAGATTACCATATCTACATCTTCTGGACGTTTTACAGGTGAAGGTACACCGTCAAAGTGACGTACAGGACGTAAACATACATATAAATCTAATTGTTGACGAAGTGCAACGTTTAGAGAACGAATTCCGCCTCCGATTGGAGTTGTAAGAGGTCCTTTAATTGCAATTAGGTATTCGTTAATTTTATCTAAAGTTTCTTGTGGTAACCATTCACCTGTTTGGTTGAATGCTTTTTCACCAGCTAAAACTTCTAACCATTCAATTTTCTTTTCACCGTTATATGCTTTTTCAACTGCAGCATCAATTACTCTAGAAGCTGCTGCCCAAATATCTGGACCAATTCCGTCACCTTCGATGAAAGGAATTACTGGGTTGTTTGGTACGTTTAGTACTCCATTTTCTACTACAATTTTACCGTTAGTCATTATTGTTGCCTCCCTATAATCATAAGTCTAGGACTGTGCATTCGCATCACAGTCCTAGACAATTTTAGCATATTTTAAAAATTAGCGCTCTTCAACTGGAACATATTTTTGCATTCCAGGTCCAACGTATTCTGCACGTGGACGGATTAAGCGGTTATTTGCATATTGCTCTAGAATATGTGCTAACCAACCAGATGTACGTGATACAGCAAAGATTGGTGTAAATAAATCATGTTCAATTCCTAGTGAATCGTATACAGAAGCTGAGAAGAAGTCAACGTTAGCTGGAAGATTCTTTTGACCTACAACCATGTCATGAATTTTTACTGACATATCGTAAAGTTCTGGTTTACCAGTTAATTTAGTTAACTTTTCGCTCATAACACGTAAGTGTTTTGCACGTGGATCACCTTTGCGGTATACGCGGTGACCGAAGCCCATGATTTTCTCTTTGTTGTTTAATTTAGTTTGGATATATTCTTCAACATTATCAATTGAACCAATTTCAGATAACATTTTCATTACTTGCTCATTAGCTCCACCGTGAAGTGGTCCTTTTAACGCGCCAATTGCAGAAGTAATACCAGAATATACATCTGATAATGTAGCTACACAAACACGAGCAGTGAATGTAGATGCATTTAACTCGTGGTCAGCATGTAATACTAATGCTTTGTCAAATGCTTCAATTTCGATAGGTTGTGGTTCTTTACCATGTAGCATATATAAGAAGTTAGCAGCATAACCTAATTCAGGTTTTGGTGCTACTGGTTCTAAACCTTTACGAATACGTGAAAACGCAGTTACAACAGTTGAAATTTTCGCTTGAAGGCGAATTGCTTTACGATAATTCGCTTCTGGAGTCATTACATCTGCTTCTTCGTCATATACACCTAATAATGAGATTGCAGTACGTAATGCAGCCATTGGATGTACAGTGTTTAATGGATAAGCTTTGAATTGATCAATAATTGCTTGAGGAATGTCCGCATTCTCAGCTAATTGTTGTTTTAACTCAGCAAGCTCATCTGCTTTCGGTAGGCGTGTATGCCATAGTAAAAATACAACCTCTTCAAATGTAGCATTATCTGCTAAATCATCAATGTTGTAGCCTACATATGTAAGTGTGTCGTCGATGATTGAACTGATTTTTGACTCAGCCGCTACGATACCTTCTAAACCGCGTGTTGCTGTCATTAATAATCTCTCCCTGTATAAAGATTTTGTAAGTGCTTTCTTTTTAAGACAAGCCACTCAATATTTAGTTCTGCTCATATGAACCTATAAGTAAATCGCTTACACCGTTATTATAATAAATTTTGACGTCTTTGTGAATGAAATTACTAGAATTAAAGAAAAAAATGCAATTAGAATGAGAATCTTGCTTTAAAGAGAATTTTTCCGCATTTAGCGAGAACTGTAAGTATAAATTAGAGGTGAGGTCAATTGAAAATGCATAAAATAAGCGAATTTCCAACAAAAAAATTAATAAAGTTTATTGTTCTAGCTGCATACTTATTGGTTTTATGGTTTGTTTTTCCTATAGCTATTGCTATCTTTTTCGCTTATTTACTTTTTCCACTTGTTGAATTTTGTCATAAGCGATTAAAACTACCTTATATATTGAGCGCCACTACTGTTTCTATATTAATATTCCTGCTAATTTATTCATTAATATATATCACTATCCAAAGTTTGATAAGTATTTATCCAGAAATTCAAGTGCATATTGGAAAAATTCCTATAATACAACAATCTGCCAATTTCATCATATTCGAAACTATTTATGAGCAATCCATGTCATTAATCGACTCATTAGTTCTTACCATTCTGAACTCAATTCAATTAGTTTTTAATTATTTACTTGAGTTTTTCTTATTCGTAGTGGCCTTTTTCTTCTCACTGTTCGAATCAAGAAAAGACAGAACATGGTTCTTTCTATATGTTCCGAAACATTATCGTTCCGAGTGGAAACATTATTTTACAAAGGTAATTGATTTATTTGGATATTTTTTATTTGTCAGTTTCCAATTGTTTATGATTACCTTTATTTTATTAAGTTGCGGGTTTTCACTTTTAAAATTTGAACAAGCCATTAGTAAAGCATTTTTAATCGCTATCGCAGATTTCTTACCATTCTTCGGCATTGGGATTTTCCTAATACCTGTAGCCATTTATTTTTTTGTACTTGGACAAAGCTACTTAGGTATTGCAATTATTGTGTTATTTTTATTTATCATGATTACAAGACAAATTGTAGAGTCAATGTTGTGGGCGAAAACTTTTCAGTTGCGCGCCATCCATACATTTTTCATCAGCGCGACTTCCATATTATTATTCGGTATATATGGAATTTTACTAAGCCCTATAATCATTTTAGTAGCACTAAAAATGAAACAAAAATCTACCTATTTATGATGATCACATTTCTATTTTCCATTCTTTTACGTAACCAACTATAAATAAATGGTTTGTATATTTTTCTCGTTTGATTAAATACAAACGTTATACCGATTAGATCCGTTAAAAATCCAGGTAATGCCAATAATACGCCACCTATAAATATCATGAATGTATCGACCATTGCTGGACCTGGTGCTTCACCTCGGCTTAGACTATTTTGAATGTTTTGAACAGAATGTTTACCTTGCTTTTTAGCTACCGTAATACCAAGTATTGAAGTTAATACTACTAATAAAAGTGTATTAAAAGCTCCAATCAAATTACCGATTAATATAAATAAAGCTATTTCGATTAATACAATTGCTATAAGACTAATCTTTAACTTTTTCAATAATATTCCCCCAACAGATTCTATTAATACAAGTTAATTATTTTTACGTTCAAAAAAATAGAAGGTTTCATGTCTTACTTACAAAATTATAAGTTAAAACAAAAAAGTAGACAAACTCGTTATCCGGTTTGTCTACTTTTTTCGTCAATAATATGAATGATTATAATACACTTGCATGTCCTTTATAAATAACACCAGTTTCCGCATCCATTGTTATCTCTTGACCATGGCGGATTAAAGTTGTTGCTTCTTTAACACCAACAATAACAGGAATTCCTAAGCTTAAACCTACTACTGCAGCATGGCTTGTTAAGCCACCTTCCTCAGTAATAATACCAGTACATTTTTCAATAGCAGGCATCATCTCACGATCCGTTCCAATCGTAACTAGAATACAACCTTCAGTGTCATACGCCAGTGCCTCATCAGCATTTTTAACTACAGCTGCTTTAGCAACAACAGAAGCTTTACCTACTCCTTGGCCACGTGCAAGTAGATCACCGATTACGTGTACTTTCATTAGATTAGTCGTTCCTGCCTCTCCAACAGGTACACCCGCTGTAATAATCACTACATCTCCATGGTTCACATATTCATGTTTTAATGCTTCATCAACGGATAATTCTAAAATTTCATCCGTCGTATTAACCTTTGGAGTTACAATTGGTGTTACACCCCAAACTAGTGTTAATTTTTGAGCAGTTGTTGGTTCGTTCGTAATTGCAATAATTGGAACACCAGGACGATATTTCGCAATCATTTTCGCAGTAGTACCACTTGAAGTAGGAGCTAATACGGCTTTTACACCTAAATTAATGGAAGTATAAGATACAGCTTGTGAAAGAGCTTCTGTCATCGTTGTTCCTTTTTCACGACTTCTTGTCGAAACAATTGAACGATAATCTAATGAGTTTTCTGTATACTCAGCAATTTTATTCATAGTTCTTACAGAATCCACTGGATATAATCCAGCTGCAGTTTCACCAGATAGCATAATAGCATCTGTACCATCAATAATCGCGTTAGCAACGTCACTTGCTTCAGCACGTGTAGGGCGAGGGTTTCGTTGCATTGAATCTAACATTTGTGTTGCTGTAATAACTGGTTTACCTACAAGGTTACATTTTTTAATTAATGTTTTTTGAACTAATGGAACTTCTTCGGCTGGAATTTCAACACCTAAATCTCCACGTGCAACCATTAATCCGTCTGACACTTCGATAATTTCATCAATATTGTCTACACCTTGTTGGTTTTCAATTTTAGGGATAATTTGGATGTGACTACCACCATTTTGTTCTAATAATTCACGTATTTCTAGAACATCTTTTGCAGTACGAACAAATGATGCTGCGATAAAGTCGATACCTTGTTCAATCCCAAATAGAATATCCTGCGCATCTTTTTCAGTAATACCAGGTAAGTTTACTGAAACTCCAGGAACATTTACACCTTTTTTATTTTTTAGTAGACCAGCATTTTCTACAATCGTATGAATTAACCCTTTTTCTAGATCTTTTGCTAATACTCGTAATTCAATTAATCCATCATCTAGTAAGATTTTGTCGTTTTGATTTACATCGTGTATTAATTGATCGTAAGTCACAGAGAATACATTTGCGTCGCCTTCAACTTCTTCCATTGAAATGTCGATTACTTGTCCAGCTACTAGATGTACTTCACCATTTTTCATATTGTGAGTTCTAATTTCCGGACCTTTTGTATCAAGTAAAATACCAATAGTTTTGTTTAGTTTTGAAGCAACATCTCTGATCGTTGCAATTCGAACTGCATGTTCCTCATGATTCCCGTGGGAAAAGTTTAATCTTGCAACATTCATTCCTGCTAATATTAACTGTTCAAGAACTTCTGGCGATTCACTAGCTGGCCCAATCGTACAAACAATTTTTGTTTTTCTCATAAATAACCCGCTTTCGTTTTTTCTAAGATTTAAATAGATAATTCCTTCGATAATGTGTATAGGCTTAATTCTGCTTTATGTTGTAATGTAAATGCTTCATCTAAATCATAATCAATCACTTGATGATTTTTTATACCAACAGCTCGTCCACTAGCGCCTTCTAATAATATTTCAACCGCTCTTGCACCTAATCGACCTGCTAATACTCGGTCTCTTGCTGTTGGTGAACCCCCTCGTTGAATATGACCTAATACTGATACACGTGTGTGAATCCCAGCTTTTTCTTTTAACAATTTTGCAAGTTCTCCACCTGACATTACGCCTTCTGCAACAATGATTATACTATGCTTTTTACCCCTTGCTACACCGCGCTTAATCCTATCAATAATGTCATCTATATCATACTGTTCCTCTGGTATCAGAATCGATTCTGCTCCTGCTGCAAGTCCTGCCCATAATGCCAAGTCTCCAGCATCTCTTCCCATCACTTCAACTATAAAGGAATTTTCATGTGAAGTTGCCGTATCTCTTATTTTATCAATTGATTCAACAACCGTGTTTAAAGCAGTATCGAAACCAATTGTATATTCTGTTCCTGGGATATCATTATCAATTGTCCCTGGAACTCCTACACTTGGAAAGCCTAATTTAGTTAAAGCATTTGCTCCACGGTATGAACCATCTCCACCAATTACAACAAGTCCTTCTACTCCGGCTTGTTTCATTTTTTCAATTCCTAAGAGCTGATATTTTTCTTCTTTGAATTCAGGAAATCTAGATGAAAATAATTTTGTTCCACCTCGTTGAATAATATCACCAACTGAACCTAGATCTAATAACTCCATTTTCCCTTCAACAAAGCCTTCAAAACCACGGTATACTCCCATAACTTCAACACCATGAAAATTGGCTTTTCGAACAACAGCACGAATGGCTGCGTTCATTCCAGGAGCATCTCCACCACTCGTTAAGACTGCAATTTTTTTCAAGTGCTCCTACCTCCTAACCTAGACCTTCATATAAAACACATTATCATAAAATGTAATGAATGTAATGATTTCTAATAGGTAAATTCACTACTTTTACAAAAAAATATAAAAAAACCATCATTATACAATGAATTTCCTTATTTATTCGATTTCTTTGTCGAATATACGTCTTAATTTATACCCATGTTTCGTTGTCATCATAACTAAAGTATAAGGTTAATGAGATTCTAAAATCTAAAAAAGAGATTGTTTTGAAAGTAAACTTTCAAGACAACCCCTTTAAGAGTGACATTTTTACATTTCTATAAATTCGCCAATAACTCTAAATTTGTTGTATCGATCTTCAATCAGTTCTACATCTGATAACAACTGTAATTTTTTTAGTTCTTCTAATAAACATTCTTTAATAGCAAGAGCTTGTGTTGAAATATTGCGATGTGCCCCACCTGAAATTTCAGGTATTATGCCATCAATAATACCCATATTTTTTAAATCTTGGGCAGTAATTTTCATTGCTTCTGCAGCTTGTTTTGCTAATGAAGCATCTTTCCATAAAATCGATGCAGCACCCTCTGGTGAAATAACTGAGTAAGTAGAGTTTTCTAGCATAAAGATTCGATTTGCTACACCCAATGCTAGTGCACCACCACTACCACCTTCACCAATTACCACGCTAATTACAGGAACTTTTAATCCAGCCATTTCAAATAAATTCTTAGCAATGGCTTCACTTTGACCACGTTCTTCTGCTGCTTTACCAGGATAAGCACCCTTAGTATCGATAAAGCAAAGGATTGGTCTACCAAACTTCTCTGCTTGTTTCATTAAACGAAGAGCTTTTCGGTATCCTTCTGGGTGAGGCATACCAAAGTTTCTACGAATGTTTTCTTTCGTTGTTTTTCCTCTTTGATGACCAATGATTGTGATTGGTTCATCTTCAAAGAATGCGATCCCACCAATAATTGCTTCATCGTCACCGAAATAACGGTCTCCATGAAATTCAATAAAGTCAGTAAAGATTTCATTTATATAGTCAAGTGTTGTTGGTCTTTCAGGATGTCTTGCTACTTGTACACGATCCCAAGGTTCCATATTCGAATAAATCTTTGTTTCTAGTTGTTTAAGTCTTGTTTCAAGAGTCTGGATTTCATCAGACATATCTACATCTGCTTTATTTGCAATCTCTCTTAGCTCATCTATTTTTTCACGTAGTTTGATAACAGGTTCTTCAAAAGCCATATTTTTAGACATTTGAAACCCCTCCTTTACGATGAAGTTTCACAATTGTTCCCACTTTCTTTTTCATATCTTTTCGGTGGAATATTGCATCTAATTGTCCATGAGCAAGTAAAAATTCAGCTGTTTGGAAGTCGTCAGGAAGCTTTTCACGAACAGTTTGTTCAATTACGCGGCGTCCAGCAAAACCAATTAATGCTTTAGGCTCAGCAATATTAATATCTCCTAAAGAAGCAAAACTTGCTGAAACTCCGCCAGTCGTTGGATGTGTCATAATTGAAATAAATAATAATCCTGCATCGCTATGACGTTTTAAGGCAACGCTTGTTTTGGCCATCTGCATTAGGGAAATAACACCTTCTTGCATCCTAGCTCCACCACTTGCTGTAAAAATGATAAACGGAGCTTTTAATTCAGTCGCCTTTTCAATTGCTCTAGTTATTTTTTCACCAACAACAGACCCCATAGAACCCATACGGAAATGTGAATCCATAATTGCTACTACAACTTGTTCACCGTTTAAATGACCTATACCAGTTAAGACTGCTTCATTTAATCCTGTCTTCTTAACATCCACTTCGACTTTTTCAACGTATGAAGGGAAATTTAATGGATTCGATGTTTTTAGATGATCGTCTAACGATTCGATTATTCCACCATCTAGGAAGTAAGAGACTCTTTCATTTGCCGTCAACTTATAATGATGATCGCAATTCGGGCAAACTTTTAAATTATTTTCAAGTTCTTTTGTTAAATATATTTTTTTACATTCAGGACATTTTGTCATTAAATCTGCGGGAAATTCATTTTCTTTATTACGTTCGATGACTACCCCGCCTTTCGATTTTTTACGATTTAACGATATAAAATTTCTTATCGCCATCATAATCCCCCTTAAAGTAGATATTAATTTTAAAGATTCGTTATATTATTCATCACGGTGTAACTAACCTTTTCGTGTGGTTTTCCACACAGATCGATGTTCATTTTATATATTGCATCCACTGTTCATAAGCTTCGATCGCTTCTTTTTGATACCCTAGTTGAATAGATTTTAAGAGCACAAGAAGAATTGGTTTTTCTTCTAAGGTCGTTATCTTCTTTAAAGGAGTTGCACTATATGCTGCAAGTTGCATCCAAATTTTTAAAGATAAACGATTTCCCGAAGCAATGATTAATTCTCTTAAAATATGGTCTCTAACAACTTCACTTTCTATTTCAATCTTATAAAACAAACTCTCCCAAACAGGTAAGGAAATTAAATCTTTATCAGAACAAATGACCTTAATCGCCTCTTTTTCATGCATTTTACGTGTTGCATGAACTTCTTCAACAGTGCGACTATCTTTTAATATGAATGAAGCTAGAATCTCTACTAATTGAATATGTTGGCCAGAAGAAAGAAATGTTCCCCCGCCTTGCCTCGTTTCAATTAGTCCGAGTAACTCTAAACTACGTAACGCTTCTCTAACAGATGATCTACCAACATTCAAACGTTCTGATAGTACCCTTTCAGAAGGCAACTTATCACCAGGTCGAATATGTTCTGTTTCGATTAATTCTTTTAGTTGTTTAACAATCTCTAAAAATACTTTTTTATTTTCCTGTTTAGTATCCATACGCACCTCACATAAGGCCATAGTACATGTTTATATACGTATAACGCGTCAGTTTTATTACAAATGTAATGAAAAAACCAAAAGTGGTCTGACCACTTTTGGTATAAGAATACATAAAGTTAAATCATTTGTAAAGAAAAAACTGTACAAAATGTACAGTTTTTTCTAAAAAATTAACACAAATAGTTCTTAGTGTAATTGTGAGCAATAACTAGAATGATGTAATAGTATGCTCGAAAAGTTATGAAATTCGTATTAGTTCGAAGTTTTTTCTAATAATTTCACAACAATTTGAGGTTTTTCTTGGCGATATTCTAAAAACCCTTCTACATAAACAATCATTTCTTCTCTAATCCATCCAACAACAGCATTATATTCTTTTGGAAAGAGTGTTAAAGATATTGTTCCAAATTCATCGGATAGTTGGACAAACGCCATTAACTCTCCTTTTTTCGTCCTAATTTGTCTCACATGATCAATCATACCAACCAGTTTAACAAAAGTATGCGGACGTAAATTACGTAACGTTTTTGTATTAAATTGAATGTCGTTCATATTTCGTCTTTCTAACGTTACAGGATGTTCAGACAAATAAAAGCCAAGCACTTCTTTTTCAAATTGAAGCTTTATTTTTTGAGGAATCGGATCCACCTCTATATACTTCGGTCTACCAAATATATTTGGATTAGATGAGAACAAATTATCTTCTTCGGTTGGTCGTACAATTTTTGCATGTTTTATCGCTGCATCAATTGTTGCAAGTAAACTTGCACGGTCTTTCCCAAAGTCATCTAGTGCACCTGCTTTAATTAGTGGTTCTAATTCTTTTCGAGTAAAGGTAGCAGCACTTAATGCTGTTGCCATATCAAAAATATCTTCGAAAGGTCTACCTAAATTTGATCTTGTCTCAACTAACTTTTTTAAGAAATTTTGTGTCACTCCACGTATGACAGATAAACTGAATCGAATTTTCCCCTGCTCTACATAAAAATGACGATAACTTTTTTGAATAGATGGTCGTTCGATAACGATGCCTTTATTTTTTGCTTCTAAAATATATTGGAAAAGCTTATCGGGATTTCCTATGGAATTAGTCATTAGCGCAGCATAAAAATGTACTGGAAAATTAGCTTTTAAAAAAGCCATTTGATATGAGATTAAACTATATGCAACAGCATGGCTTTTTGCAAAACCGTAATTGGCAAAACGAACAATTAACTCATAAACCTCTTCTGCAACTTGTTGCGAAAATCCTTTTTGGATAGCACCAGAAACAAAAGTTGCTTTTTGCTCGTTTAATATATCTATATTTTTTTTACTTACTGCTCTTCTTAGTAAATCAGCTTGCCCAAATGTAAAACCAGCTAATACATTGGCAATTTGCATAATTTGTTCTTGGTAAACAATGATCCCATAAGTTTCTTTTAAAATTGGTTCCAATATTGGATGGGGCATTACAACTGGTTCTTTTTTTGCTTTTCTACGTGCGTAAGTTGGGATAAACTCCATTGGCCCTGGACGATATAAAGCATTGACAGCAACTATGTCTAAAATTTGTGTAGGTTTAATTTCCCGCAATGCATTTTGCATTCCATCAGATTCTAACTGGAAAATTCCAGCAGTATCGCCTCTTTGTAATAATTCATAAGTTTTCTGATCATTTAAAGGAATTTGGTTTAAATCGATTTCTATTTTATTTGTATAATGGATTGATTTGCGAATTTGCTCAATAATTGTCAAATTCCTCAAACCAAGAAAATCCATTTTCAAAAGTCCTTGTTTTTCTACTTCTTGCATTGGCCATTGGGTTAAATAAATATCATCATGACCTTTTTCTATCGGCGCAACTTCTACTAATGGTACTGGACTTAATATTACTCCAGCTGCATGTGTAGAAGCATTTTTTGGCAACCCTTCTAATTTTAGAGCAACTTCAAACCATTTTTTACGAATTGGTTCACCCTCAATCCAAGCTCGTAATTTTTCTGAAGAAGCATACGCCTCTGAAAGAGTAATACCTAATTTATTAGGTAAAAGTCTTGAAATCATCTCTAATGTTTCGCTTTCAAAATTAAACATTCTTGCTACATCACGAGCTACAGCTTTAGCAGATAATGTTCCGAATGTAATAATTTGTGCAACATGTTGCTCTCCATACTTTTTAGCTACATACTCAATGACTTCCTGTCTACGTGTGTCAACAAAGTCGATATCGATATCAGGTAAAGTAATTCTTTCTGGATTTAAAAATCGTTCGAAAAGTAAGCCATAATGAATGGGATCGACTTGCGTAATTTGCAGGACATAGGCAACTAAAGAACTGGCGGATGAACCACGGCCAGGTCCTGTTAAGATGCCCGCTGAATGGGCAAATTTCATAAAATCAGAAACGATTAAAAAATAATCCGCATAGCCCATCGAGTTGATAATACTTAGTTCATAACGAAGTCGATCTATGTAAACTTCACTTGGCGTAGCTGTTTGTAACCTATTTTTTAACCCTTCCATGCTTAGCTGATAAAGTACTTCTTCTGACGATACTCCTTCAGGTAGTGGGAATTTAGGCATATACGTACGTTTATTTTCAATATCCACTCTGCAACTTAACAACAATTGTTCCGCTTCTAAAAGCCATTCAGGATGATCAAAAAACCATTCATTCCATTCCTGGGTTGTAGGTACGTATTGTTTTTCTTTGTTATTTGTTTGTGTACGTTCACTTAACTTCACACCAGTTTCAATGGCATTCGCTACTTCAAATGCAAAATAATCTTCTTTTTTAAGAAATAAACAATCATGAATAGCGATTATTTTCGTTTTAAAATAGTTGCTTAATTGAACGGCTTTTTCTTCTAACGGTGAAATCTCTCCACCCGCGCGAGATATTCCAAACACTAATTGGCTATAAAATGAATCTACTACTTGCTTTAAATTTTCCAATGAATCATCTTGTAACCAAATTCCTTTGTTCTCAAGCAAAGGTAATACTACGACTAAACCTTTGGAGTAACCTACTAGCCAGCGATAAGGGAGTGTTTGGTCAGCTCTTATCGAGATACTACTAGTAATCTTAAGTAAATTTTTATAACCATCTGTTGTTTGAGCATAAAGTATTATTGGGAAAACTTGTTTATCTTGAAATTGTAATTGGACTTTTAAGCCTACTACGGGGTGAATACCCGCTTTACTGACTTCCTGCCAAAAAGGCAAAAGCCCGTACAATTTCGTATTTACCATTGCACATGCTTTTGCCTTTTGATTTTGTAGAAATGGGATGAGCTCATCAATACGAATGGTACTTTTGAGTAAATCTGCACTTGTTCGTATTTGTGGATAACTTGTCAAAACTCATTCCCCTCCTTCTCATTATATAGACTCTCGGCATTCGCCGAGCTTTGTGGTTCAAGGATTTTCCTCAAACCAATTTATTTCATCCCTCCTATTTTAGGTGGGATTTTTTAATGTTCATTTTTTTAAAACTGGAAATTAATTATCAAAATATTTTC
>NZ_JBMIRP010000083.1:0-15457 GCF_049202975.1 Ureibacillus sp. MALMAid1270
AACAGTAGTTTCGAGCCCGAATCAGGGTATCATGCTCATTGCTCAATGTAAAGCCGACGTGTGTATCGAATAACAATTCCGGATCATTGATGGCTCACTTTTTTTGTTAACAAATGGCTCAATATTCGGCTGCGATATACAACTACATGTTGGAAATCAAAAACGAATGACTGAAAGCTTTAGAAAATACCAGGAATATAAAGCTAACCACTTTATGTATCATGCCTGCGTTCCCACTTTTATGTTGCATGAAATGGAGGAATCCATTTCAGTGAAAAAAATTATACAAGTATTTAATGTCGAAGAAAAATTTGCTGAAATTCGGTTAGAACAATATGCAAACAGGAAACTTGATATAACGAATTGGAATGTTCAAAGTTAATAGTCTTCTATTAAATAATTTACATATTGATAGTTTTGGAGGTTTTACATATGGCTAGTGTAACGAAACGAGGCAGCACTTGGTATTATTCTGTCAATAACTATGTAGATGGAATCCGAAAGCTGATAAAAAAAGGTGGCTTCCGAACAAAAAAAGAAGCACAAGTAGCTGCAATGGAAGTGGAGTCGAAACTACAAAAAGGCTTACAAACACAAACTAAAGATAAATCATTTGCTAATTACTTTGAAGAATGGGTTGAGATCTATAAGGCAAATAAACATAAAAATACAAAAGCAAGATATACTAACAGTGTGAATGTTTTTACATAAATACCGTACTAGAATGCTGCTCTTTACACAAAACCCGTACTGAGACGATACTTTTTACATAAATTCCGTACTGATATTCACTAAACTCCTAAAGTTTTTACATAAATACAGTACTGAATGCTGCTTTTTACAAAAAACCCGTACCAAGACTGCACTTTTTACATAAAAACCGTACTGATATTCATTTAACTACTAAAGCTTTTACATAAATACCGTACTATTTGTAGCTTTTTACACAAAACCCGTACCGAGACGACACTTTTTACATAAATTCCATACCAAAATACATTTGACTCCAAAAGTTTATACATAACAAACTTTTAATTTGGCATAAGCTTGCAAATATTTGTGTTATAGCCACTAATTATAGATACAAAAAGCTTTGAGGAACCAACATTAGATTCTATTAAAAGATACTTATAATCGTATCTATTGAAGTTCACTTCAAAATTAACCCTTATGGCCCTAGAAGCACCAACAAATCTTATCGTTACTATGAATCGTCTCTAATAGGACAGTTCACTCAAAAAATATGAGGATAAAAGGAGTTAAAACAGTAGTCGTATCGAATAATGGATACTATTAATCGTATCTATTAATAAACAGATATTTGGTTGAATATTAAATTAGCAATTCATTTTAATCATCTTCATATACTGAGTAATTAAAATCTATAAAATCGTCTAGTTCAGATTTTTCTTCTTGCTGATTTAGTCCCCACCCATATTTTGGTAATATTTTCCTCCATCGATAAAAATGCTACCGCATGAACATCTCTTAAAATCATGCTCATGTTTTGATTCAATAATGTCATTACACTTTTTACAACGCACTTTATTTACAATTACTCTTCGCATGAAATCACCTTCTGTCTATTTTGACTTTATAAACTTCGTATTGCCAATTTAGTTGTATTTCTCCTTAAATATATTTTAATGAAATAATGTATTAACAACTTACTTTATTTAAGGGCTTTATATTGTGCGAACTCAAAAACTCCAAAAATAGGTTTACAGCCTTCCTGAAATCATAAGAAGCCTCTTACATTTGAAACAGTTTCATACCTTTAATTGGGTACATCTAGGTATACCCAATTATGTATATGAACGACTTCATATACCTGAAGTGATACAACCGTAGATATTGCTGCATTTCACACTATCCAACTGGACCCTTCCACGCCGACAAATATGTTTCGTACACCCCAAGGTTACCCCCAAAAAGTACAGGTAAACCCATGGTAACTTTGAGGTAATTTTGCAAACCGTTTATGAATGGATTTTACCATATAAATAAAAAACGCTCGCATTTCTGCAAAGCGTTATAGGATAATTATTTCCTTCGATCTAATTCAAATTCTTCGATGATTTTTAAAACCTTATTTTGAGATAATTTTAATATAGACGCTATCTCGTTTATCGACTTACCTCTTAAATGTAGCTTAATAATATTGGTATTCCGGAGTTTTATTAAATCTTGCTTTAATCTAGTAAGCATGAAATATTCCTCCAATTAATTTATTAATCAAGCTGAATTCTATAAGTTTTAATATTTGCTTTATTATAAATCTCTTTTACTTTATCATTCGCTTCTTTTTTACTTTCTTCTAATGATTTTATCTGTGCTTGATCTGCTTTACCGAAGTTTTCTAAATTAGCTCCAATCGAAAGTACTTGATAGCCATTCCCCTCAATCAATGCACGCAATTCTTGGAATAATTCATTTGTTAAATTTTCATGGGCATCATTTTTCATTTCTGCTTCTTCACTTTTTTCTTCTACTGCGGTTACGATGTCGAAAACCAATTTCCCTTGATATAAATACATATTCATTTCTTTCTCCTAATCATGTTATCTTTTTTGAGTTAAAAATGTATCCATTAGTAATGCCATTGCATCATTAAATGCGACACGATAAGTAAGTTTGTTTTGGTGATGTGTTTGATTAAAGATAGCCGTTTGAAAGTCTTCAAATAAACTCTCTCTATCTTCGGGATTTAAATCACCAACTTTTGACGATAATTTTTGCTCAAACTCATGAAAAATTGTTTCCGTCATAACCGAGTATTCTTCACTCTTATAAATATCCGCGAGTCGTGTTTCAATTAGATTACTAAATGCTTTATAGAAACCATCAACCATTTTCCCACCTCATTTTATTCTTTTCGATTATATATCCATTTAAAGAATAACACGTAAGGGATTGCTTGTAAAATCAGAAAAATGTAGTATGAAAATGAAAAGAAGAGACAGAGAGGTCAATATTTATGAATTCACTACAAGTTGGAAGACTAATTAGAACTTTGAGGAAAAATCACTCCTATACTATGGTTGACTTTGCAAAAATCATTAATATATCACAACCTTCCCTCTCAAGAATTGAGAGCGGAAACCAAGAAGTTACCTTTACTCAGCTTGAAAGAATATGCGACGAATTCGGTATATCTATGAGTGAATTTTTTCAAAGAGTAGAAGGAAAAAATGCATTATTAGCCATTGAGGAAGACGAAGATAAAGGGATTGATATTGAAGAAGAACTAGACGAGGAATTGAATAAAATAATTTCATCTTTGTCTACTGAACAAAAAAAGGGCCTGTATACCTTATTACTGCCATATATAAAAGAGTAATAGCAAGTTGAAGTTTTAAGGGGATCTACTCAAAAGGCACTGAGTATTTTTATTTCACTAATGAAGGGTTTATTGACACCCTTCATTTTTGTTTTTGATAATTTAAAAAGCTGCTAAGCGATTAAACACTAAATATTCCATAATAGACTTGTATCAAATTCCAATCAGATAGAACAATGATTACAAGCATCCTTTTCTCAAAGAATATGGTTATAAATAATAATTCAATTCACTTTACCACGGATTAACATATAAAAAAGTTATCGTAATCCTAATTACGTATACTGCAATATTACTTCAATTAAGAAAGTCCTTTAAAAAACCACTTGATTTTACTCCCTTACCCAATCCATCAAATTGTAAAAATAAATCTGAAAATTTAAATTTTTAATAACCTCTTAAAATATTAAGATTTCGAAGCTAATATGTATTGCAACTAAGTGAGTTGCCGCCATTCATTTAGTAAATTGCTACTACTACGAATGATTTAAAAATATATGGAGGAAAAAGGAAATGCAGCAACAATTATCAGTAAACTTAACGATTCCCATTCCTTCTGACAGTGTTTTAATTTTGAAAACTGAGTTAGAAGAATTACAGCAATCAAAATATGATGGAGTCTACTGGACAATGAAAGACCTCGAAAAAAGAGTTGGAAAAAAAAGCGATTGGATAAAAGAGAAAATTCTTTTCCCACCCAATTTACGAAAAAAACTAGACGTTAGATACGGTGGGCCAGTAGCTTACCCAACATCCAAAGGAGAAACTTGGATGTTTCACGCTAAAAAAATGACAAAATTCTTAGATGAGAACTTCGATAAAATTTTTAAATGAAAGGTTATGTAATCATGGCAAGTGTAAAACCGAGAAAAAATAAAAAAGGTAAAATTACTTCTTGGGGAATTTCTGTTAGTAATTACCCTGAAAAACCCATTAGACAAGGAGGTTTCCGTACAAGACAGGAAGCAGAAGCAGCAGCTAAATATATAGAAGCTCAGCTTAAACCTTTGAAAAAACTTCGAAAACAGATAAGTAGCAAATATACACTATTACCATTCCACATTGAATTTGAACAATGGTATATTAAGAAAAAATCAGGACTTGATCCTTCAACAATCGATGACTATAAGAATGTAAAAAATAAAATTTATGAGTTTTTTGATGATGAACTTCTTATTAACATTACACAAGACATGTATCAAGATTTTATGGAAGCACAACAAAAAAATACAAAAGCAACAAACGTAAAGCTAAATAAGAAAATAAGAGCATTTGCAAAAAATGCCTTTGAAAATAATAAAATAACAATAAATTTTACTACTGATGTTGTCATCAAAGGAAAAGACTCTAGTAAAAAGATAAAGTTTATTAAAGGTTCAGATTATAAAAAACTTCTATCCCACCTTAACACAGTTGATACTTTGTTCATTGAGATTCGATTAATGCTAATTTTAGCTGCAACAACAGGTATTCGTTACGGTGAACTTTGTGGCATACGATGGGAGGATATAGATTTCGAAAATAAAACCCTTCATATTCACCAGCAATGGGATTATAAGAAAGGAACTGGCTTCAAAGGCTTAAAAGATCCAACTTTAAACCAAAGTGATGATCAAGATATAAAAGAACGTACTATCCCCTTATCTGAACAAACCATCAGCATTCTAAAAGAATTCCATGCTAGTGACTGCTTTGTTCCAAATAACAACAACCGATTATTTTATAAAGCTGATTGTAAAGCAAAGGTGTTAAGTAACAATTCGTTTAATTCTAACTTAAAAAACATCTTAAATACTTTAAATATTCCAGCTATCACCGCTCACGGATTACGACATAGCTATGCTACCTATTTGGCTTCAACAGGAACAGATAGAACACATCTTCAATACCTTATGGGACATGAAGATTATAAGACAACTGATGAATACTATATCCATTTGCATAAAGATATGTTCGATGGAAATGCTGCACAAATCCAAGAAGATATTGATCGTTTATTTGTTTAATAATAAGATATACTCTTTACCCTGCACCTTCAACGATTAGAAACTCTAATATTGAAGGTGTTTTTCTTTTCCTTTTTCATAATTATCGTTGAAATAGGAAATAAAAAAATCTTATAAAGCTTAACTTAAACGATGTTTAATAAAAAGAAAAAACAAGAATGCATTTTTTCATTGCATTCCTGTCCTATTATTCATTATTTACTTTTTTCTAATACATTTATGAGGATTTTTTCAATACTTTCAGCTATAGACACTAATTCACCATCATTAATTAGGCTAATCATTGCAGTTGGTTTAGGAAGACCGATTTTCGTGTTCCCTTCGTCTTCATACACGGTGATTTTACAAGGTAAGAAATAACCTACTAATGGATTACGCTCCAATACACGTGCTGCTTCTACTGGATTACATACTTCAAGAATTCGGTAGGGATTTCGATAACTGTCTACCCCTTTTTTCTGTAAGGTTTCTGTCAAGTTAAGTTGCCAAAGAACCCCAAATTTATTTTCTTTAAGATTTTCTTCAATAGATGCAATTGCTTCATCAATAGTTTTATTTGTTATAACAGTATAATGAAAATCCATAAAATCCTCCTATTATTTTTGTTATTCTTCTCCTTTAAGAATTGTTTATGTACAGATACTCCAAAAATATAGGTATCTGTTTTTTTATAAGATATCTATCCATATTTTGATTGCTGTCCCTAAAATTAAAACGGCTAATATCCACTTCAGAACAGATGTGTTTAATTTTTTACCAGCTTTCGCTCCTAATGGGGAGGCGATAATACTTGCAACAATCATAATAACGGCCGGTAAATAATCCACTTGTCCCGTTGATAATTTACCAATTGTACTTCCAATAGATGAAATAAACGTAATAGCTAAGCTAGTGGCGATCGTCATGCGTGTTGGAATATTTAATACTACGAGCATGATTGGTACAAGTAGAAAACCACCTGCGGCTCCTACAATCCCTGAACCAACACCGACGATAAGAGATAAAATGATAGCAAGCGGTTTATTGAATTTAACCTGATCTAAAGGGATATCGTCAATTTGTTTTTTCGGTATAAACATCATCAGTCCAGCAATTAATGCTAATATACCGTACACAATGTTGACAGCCTGTTCAGATAAATTCGATGATCCGAAACTTCCGATTATACTACCTATTAAAACAGCACTACCCATATATATAATGAGGGATTTGTTTAAATAGCCCCCTTTTCTATATGCCCACACACCCGCAAGAGAAGCGAAAAATACTTGTACTGCACTAATGCCGGATACTTCATGGGCAGTAAATGCTGCAAAGCCTAATAATGGAGGGATATATAAAAGCATTGGATATTTAATAATCGATCCACCAATTCCAACCATCCCTGAGATAAAGGATCCAACAAATCCAATTGCAAAAATGGTAATAACCCATGCTATATCCATTTTCATTCCTTCTTTCTAGAAGAGGCGACATACGCTCGTATGCCACCTCCAATTATATTGTTCAAGTTATCCTTTTTTAATAAAGAACTTAATTACATCTGCTTCTGTTGATTGATCTAAAATTTGATGTCCACCTGATGTAGCCCATGCCGGAATATCTGATAATGCACCTTTATCTGTTACTTGCACTTCTAAAACTTGACCTAATTGTAGTGTATCCATTGCCTTCTTTGTTCGTACAATTGGCATAGGACATGCTAATCCTTTTGCGTCTAAAACTTGATTTACTTCCATTTTAACTGTCTCCTTTTAATTTATAAAATTAGTTAGCAAGGAAGGAATTTACCTTTTCCTTGCCAGAGTTTGTTTTACATCATTCATTAGCGTACCGCACAGCGGTTTGGACCGATCTCCATTTCTGTTTGCTCTTCATTGTCAGGAGTAATTTTACCCATGTTTACTTGTCGAATTTGTTCATAGGCATTTGGTTGTGGTGGTAAGTTATCCGTTACGGTATGACGGAATTCTTCTTCGCTTTCAATGTTTAAACCATGGTTTTCTGCAAATAGATCACCTAATCGTTTTGCTACAGTGCCGTCTTCATTTAACTCTTCAATGATCATGAAGTGAGCTGGTAGAACGATTAAATCCTCTGCTAATTCGCGGTAACGACGATATAGTGTTTCACGAAGATCGCCTACCCAATCCTCCGCAAGACCTGCTAAGTCCGGGCGACCGATTGAATCGATGAATAAAATATCACCTGTTAATAAATACTTGCTATCAACGATAAATGATGTTGAGCCGATTGTATGACCCGGTGAGTATAGTGCGCCTACTTCAATTTGAGATGCTCCTACTTTTACTGTTAAACCATCTTCAAGTGGTGTGTAATCAAATACGACTTCCTCTGCATCTTTTGGTGGTAAGTAATAAGTAGCGCCTGTTGCTTCAGCGATATGACGACCGCCTGAAATGTGATCTGCATGTAAGTGTGTATCAAATACATGTTTAATTTCTACATTCTTTTCTTTTGCAAAATTTGTGAACACTTCTGTAAAACGAACCGCATCAATAATGGCTGCTTCGCCATCTGAAATCACCATGTAAGAAAGGCAGCCTTTTCCTAAACGAACGAATTGGTATAGTTCCCCACCACCTGTTAAATTACCAACTTTAATCGGCTCAAGGTATGCACTCCATGATTTCATGCCACCTTCAAGGTAGAACACATCGCGTCCTGCTTCTGATACCATTTCAGCCACCATTAGAGACGATCCTTCTTTAGCACAAACCACTAATACATCTTTATCAGTCGGTAGTTTTGGTAAGATTTCATCCACACCATCTAATAAATCGAAATAAGGAATATTTAAATAATCAAAGCTATGTCCTTCAATTTTCCAGTCTTCAAAAGCGTCTTTGTTACGTACATCTAAAATAAATAACTCTTTATTTTCAATTACTTTTCGTGCAACTTCTGCTGCTGTCATTTTAATAACTGTCATATCAAATTACCCCCATAGGTATTATTTTTGTGTTTTTTTAAGTGGAAGAGAGTATATTCCCTTCCACTAGTTTTCCCTAATGATCTGATATTAGGTATTTCATCATTTAACTCTTTTGGTATTAAAATGTTAATGTTGGTGCTGCATCTTTAGCAAATTCTAGGAATGTTACTGCTCCACCAACTTCAATTCCATCAATAAAGTCTTCTTTTGTTAAGCCCATTACATCCATTGTCATCTGACAGCCGATGAATTTTACGCCCAAGTCTCTCGCCATCTCTACTAATTCTGGGATACTAGGTACATTTGCTTTTGCAAATCCTTCCGCAAAGTGTTCACGACCTTCTGGCATCGGTAATTGTTGCATCGCTTGTTTGTGAATTAAATTTAACCCTTCAAATGTGAAGAAAATCGCTACCTCTTTTTCTGTTGCGGCTGCAGCCGTTGCGATATTAAATACTTTATAAGCGTCAAATAACCCACCGTTACTTGCGATAATTGCTACTTTGTTAGACATAATAAAATTCCTCCATTTTCTGTTTTTATAATTTTTTAGATAAATCGCCGTTCCAAGAACCTATTCCTGGTAAGACGTTATACACTTTTGTAAAACCTTTTTCCGCTAATTTCTGTGCGGCTAAATCACTACGTGTTCCTGTACGACAAATCACATAAATTTCTTGGTCTTTATCTAGCTCATCTAAGCGATCTTCTAATTCACCCATGGGAATGGATTTAGAGCCTTCGATATGACCAAATGCATATTCCGCTTGTTCACGAACATCAAGAATAATACCTCCGTTAGCAACACGATCAATTACTTCTTCATTGGTAATCGTTTGTTCAAATTTCTTTTCCGATTCATGATCATCACCACTTTTACGGATGTAGTGTCGTATGACACCATCTTCTTCTTTATTGCCAATATACTGATGTCCAATACTTTCAGACCAAGCTTTCAAGTCTGCAATTGAACCTTTGTCTGTCGCTTGCACTTCTAAGATTTGTCCATCACTTACATCATTCATTGCCTTTTTCGTTTTAACAATCGGCATTGGGCATGCAAGTCCTTTGCAGTCTAACTGTACATCTGCTTTTAATGACATTCCAAAAACCTCCATATACCTAATAGGGTATTATTAATCTCAAAAAAATTATTCAACTTTCCCTTCCCAAGAAAGCATACCACCTGTCATGTTCGTTACATCAAAACCTTGGCTTTGTAAATATTGTGTTGCTTGACCACTTCGACCACCAGAACGGCATACCATAATGTATGGTGTATCTTTATCTAGTTCGTGTGTACGGAATTCAAGTAGCCCAAGGGGGATATGTGTAATACCGGGGATATGACCCGCTTGTACTTCATCCACTTCACGAACATCAATTAGATTTAGCTTTTCTCCATTTTCTATACGTTGTTGAACCTCTTTTGCAGTTATTTCTTTCATTTTCATTGTCCTCCTATATTCATTTTTAGCCTCTCCAGGCACTCATGCCACCACGAACATTAGTTACATTTTCATATCCCAATTTTTTTAATTGTTTGCAAGCTTGTGCGCTACGCATTCCACTTTGACAAATGACAACAATTTCTTTATCCTTCGGAAGTTTTGAAAGATCGGATCCTAATGGAATATTTTTAAACTGACGAATATTTCGAGCTTTATATTCACCAGTTGTTCGTACATCGATAAATACTTTATCTTTATCATTTAGGATTCCTTTTAATGCATCTGTCGATATAGTTTTTGTTCCTTTTACCGGTCTCATACGCCAAATGATAAATACAATCGCAATTGCAATCACTAACCAAATTTCCATTTGCACACTCCTCATATACTGCTACGGGTATATTTTTATTGAAAAATAAAAGTCAATTTTTAACGACTTTTAACTAACAACTCCATTGCTTCTTGTACTGAATCATTGGTAGCCTCGTTACTTTTTGCTTCCAAAATACATTCTTTTAAGTTTTGACTTACAATGACACCAATTGTGTGGTCAACACCTGAACGGACAGCGGATAATTGAGTGACGACGGCCTTACAGTCTTTTCCTTCGTCCATCATTTTCAATACCCCTCGAAGTTGACCTTCTATTCGTTTCATCCGATTTTTTATTTTAACATCGTACGAATTCACTTGTGCCGCCTCCTTCCTGTTTCTTATCTCTTGCTGATATACATATAATATACCCCTACAGGTATAATGTCAACAAGCAAAACAAAATTTTTTTCTAATTTAGATTTTCTAAAAAACTTGCATCAATACGCTTTACTTTTTTAGAAGAAATGGGAATTGTCACAATGAACGTATGATTATATCCATCTGACATTATACGGATATTGCCATCATGCTGCTCAACAATCTCTTTTGAAATTGCTAAACCTAATCCTTTACCAATTGTTTTATTCGTAGATTCCGTTCGGTAAAATCGTTCAAAAATAAAATCTTGCTCATTCTTTGAAATAAATTGACCTTGTCCACTGACGGAAATGCAATAAGATTCATCTTTTCTTTTCCCTGTTATCTGAATTGGGTATATTCCATCATAATAACGAATAGCATTATCAATCAAATTACTAATCACTTGTGTCATCCCAGTAGGATTGATTTGAATAGACTGTTCATCAATGTCTGAAGTAAAATCTATATTTTTTCCTTTCAAGGTCCAAGTAAACATTTTAACGACTTGATTGATGATTTCTGTAATTTGAACTTCTTGTTTTTGAACAAATTTTTGGTTTTGCACATATTCAAGTTCTTCAATAGACTTTAATTGTTCTAACATACTAATGAGTCGATTCGATTCTCGTTGAAGTGCATGAAATAATTCTTGATCCCCAGTTATGACCCCACTTTGCAACGCCTTTAAATAACCATTTAAATTGGTTAACGGTGTGCGAAATTCATGAGAAAAATCCGTCAGTTGTTTGTGCCGTTGTATTTTATTGCACTCCAGTTGATTGACTAACTCATTAAAATGATAAATTAACTCTTCCATTTCACCATCGGACTGAAATTGAATATTCTGCACTTTATGACCTTGCTTTAAGCTTTTCATCGACTCGATTAATTCTGTTAAAGGTTTCATCAATTTACGTGTAAAGTAATACTGGATGACAATCGCGAGAACAATAAAAATCCCAACAAATATCCATAAGTATTGCAATAAAACAGTTTTAAATAATTTTGTTTCTTGATACATCGCCATTTCATCAAATATTTGACAAGCTGCTTCATAAATGGACCATCCAGAAATCAATATAAAAGCAATGATTATGAAACTATTCGCTAAAGTTAAACGCCACAAAAACTTCTTTGGTAATAACGATGGTAGTTTATTCTGTAACAAACTTATACCCCATTCCACGAACTGTTTGAATCCTTTTTGGCTTACTTGGATTCTCTTCAATTTTTTCTCGAATTTTTTTTATATGAGCATCGATTGTTCTCTCCATCACTTCTTTTTCAAGATATGGATATAAATGCTCTAATAAATTTTCACGGGGTAATACGATATTTGGGTTTTCCATGAAGTGATACAATAATTGAAATTCATGTTTCGTTAGGTGAATTTCTTTGTCATATAAAACAACTTCACCTTTCCTTGGTTTTATACATAATCCTCCGTGTGAAATTTTTTGACAAAATTGACCTGTCCTCCTTAAAACAGCTTCTACATGTGCAAGCAATTCTTCAGGATCAAACGGTTTGGTCATATAATCATCAGCACCTAGTCGAAGCCCATGGATTTTATCAGCAGTTTGTACTTTTGCGCTTAACATAATAATTGACACTTCATTTCTTTCTTGGTCTTTTACCCATTCACAAAATTCTTCACCACTAATTTTCGGAAGCATTAAATCAAGGATAATTAAACATGGATGCTCTTTTAGAAATATATCTTTGGCCATTTCCCCATCCACTGCTTCAATCACTTCATATCCTTCATTTTGTAAATAAATCCTGATTAAGTTTCGAATCATTTGGTCATCTTCAACAATTAAAATCTTCTGTTTCAAAATGACACCCCCCAGTTTAAGTGCTTATTTTAACTTTTTATATTCCTTAACCATAAGATCATAATTCATTGCACCTAATGCAACGAATTGTATTCTTCCCGATGTATCAATCATGTAGGATGTTGGATAAGCTTGTACGCGAAACAGCTCGGCAACTTCTCCATTTTCATCGACTAATACTGGAAAATCGAATCCTTTTTCTTGAATAAAGTTATCAACTGTCAACAAAGAATCTTCTGTATGTGTTAAGTTGATTGCCAACACTAGAACATCTTCATCCTCAGAGAATTTTTGTATATCTGGCATCTCTGCGCGGCAGGGTGGACACCAAGTAGCCCAAAAATTAATAAATACTTTTTTTCCCTTAAAATCTGACAGTGAAAGAACTTCACCTTCCAATGTTTCTAACGTAAAATTGGGTGCAATATTTCCACGTCTAATTCCTACTTCATTTGTTTCTTCAATTTCAATATCCGTATTAGATGAGATCACGGGAGTTTTTTTACTTGTAACTGTGGTATCAGATTGGGAAGAATTATACTCATAAAACGCATATCCAATCATTGCAATTAATAATAGTCCAAATATTACTTTCTTCATTGCCATTTACCTCTTTCTATCCTAGATTTGATAGCCATGTTCCATCAATTAATCTCAATAAAAATGCACTTAATCGTGGCATTTGTCCGAAAAATAGAAGGACTCCCATGAGAATCATCATAATCCCTCCAACTTTCATAATGATTCCAGTTCTTTTTACAATCCATTTCGACGAACCAATGAAAAACGTTAATATTATAAATGGAACTGCAAAACCAATGACATACATAAACGTATAAATAAGACCTTGACTTGGATTGGTAGCAGCAAGTAATAGTATTGATGCAAAAATTGGACCAATGCACGGTGTCCATCCAGCCGCAAAACCTAGCCCAACAAAAAATGTCCCTAAATAACTTGTAGATTTTTTTGAATACTGGAAACGTCTTTCCCTCATAAATACCGGAATCGTTAACCACCCTGCTACAAATAATCCCATAAAGATGATAAAGATCCCGGCTAGCCTCTGTATTAATAATGCTGTATTTCCTATAAATAACTGTTGTAACCATTGCCCGAGATAAGAAGCACTAGCCCCTAAGCTAATAAAAACAATACCTATTCCAATTAAAAATATGATTGAGTGGCTTAATATTTTTTTTCGAATCGTAGTACTTTGTTCTGTTTGTATTTCCATTACACTAATTCCTGTAATGTAGGATAAATAAGCGGGAAATAAAGGAAGTACACATGGTGATAAGAAGGAAATAGCACCAGCTCCAAACGCTAAAAGCATACCTACTAGAAGGACTGTATCTGTCTCAATAGTCATATATTCACCTCTTCAATTTGTGATAAATTAGGACACTTAGATTGAATAAAAAGAAAGAGAAAATAAATGGTAACGATAATAAATACCCGAAAAATGATACATATGGTTGTGTAAAGTACATAATTAATGTCCCGGTCAACCAACTAATTAAAAGAATTAAATATAAATTTAACGGTGAGATTTTGTCAATAAAATAATAAAAAAATGTCACAAGAATCATAAAGACAATCATATTCGTCAAAGAGTACCAATTGTGATCTTGTATAAATTGTGTAAATTCAAACATAAAAGAAGCCGTTAACACGACTGGTAACAAGACACTAAGAAAGTTAAATAGATTTAAATTTTTCTGGTTAAATACTAATCGAGTGAAACTTGCTATTATAGCTAGATAAAAAGCGGTTGAGTCAGCTGGATAGGCTAAAACAGCAAGAGGATCTTTTATAAATATTGTGATATTTAATACTACTTTTGCTATCCACATAAAGATAATAAAGTTCAATAAAAAGTTAACAACTTTTTCAAATTGAATTTTCATCTCTTCCTTGTTTGATGGGCTAATCCAATAATAAATTAGTAGACCTACGATAATACTAAAGAAAATTGATGCTAATGAAATGACCTTTGCTGTACTAGCCATTTGACACCTCCTGCTTTTTTAATAATTTAGATGTATCTGAGCTACTGAACTAAGAAGTTCTTACTCTTCATCATACATACGAATTGAATCCACCATATCATTCAATATTTGTTCATCCATTGGACCAACTACCTTTTGAAAAATACGTCCTTCCTCATCCAAAATATAACTCGTTGGTATTGTCATAACTTCATACAACGTCCCAACATAACCATCTTCATCTAACAGAATTGGAAATGTTAAGCCAAAATCTTGTACAAATTGTTCAATGGCTTGCCGCCCAACATCTTGGTTCGTTAAGTTAACAGCAATAATTTCAATGCCATCATCTTTTTTCTTTTCATAGAAACTTTGCATATGAGGCATTTCGTCTCTACATGGAGGACACCAAGTTGCCCAAAAGTTTAAGATAACAATTTTTCCTTTTAAGTCGGAAAGGTTTACAGAAACACCGTTCATATCGGACAGTTCGAAACCGGGAGCAAATTCAACTTCTGGTAAGGTTTGTCCAGATTCTATATGGCCCGTTTCAGTTAGATCTTCACCTGTATGATCAAATAACTCGTCCACCACTTCTTGTTCAATCGATTGTTCTGTTTTAGCTTCATTTTTTATTGTGGTATTCAGCATTGATTCTTTTGACACAAAGTCAAAAATTACGTAACACACAAGTATTGCTATGATTATGAAAGGAATATATTTTTTCATCCTAATTGCTCCTTTCTTAATCCGTTAATTGGTGGTAATGAATATTGTAAGTAACTTTCACAGAGCCAATAATCGTTTGAATCATCCCGCAATTCTTTATTACTAGTTCTTCTAACTTTTTTAGTTGCTCTTTTGAAAGTTCTTTATCAAATGTGACGTATGCAGTAATATCGATTGCTTCAACACGATTCGCTATTTCCGTATTTCTAATACCCTCCACATGAAAACTTACAGAAGTGAAAGATATGCGTTTTTTATTTAATAACTTTATAACTCAACTTTCGCACCAATAAAGTAGGTGATCCACGTTGATTGTTAAAGGCCTGCGGCCTTTTCATTATGTTACTTGACAATGTTAATGAAAAATGAAAAACACCTCGTTCTTTTGGTATAGTGTAATTAACTAGAAAA
>NZ_JBMIRP010000084.1:0-12473 GCF_049202975.1 Ureibacillus sp. MALMAid1270
AGTAATTTCAAGAATGAAGCGATGTGTAGCTTCTTTGTATAGTAATTTAATTGATGGGTTTCCACTAATTCTTCTAATTTCGTTGAAGAAATCGGTGTAAACCATTGTTCAAATGATGTTTTTCGTGTAAACTTATCCATGCTTATGGTCCTTTATTTTGGATTTGGATGGTTTACTACCACCCAACCATTATAAAGGCTTTTTTTATGCAAAGATAGAATTACAGAAAATTCAGATTTCAATTAGGTATTGAATTATTTTAATGCGACGCTAGTGATAAAATTTATTATATTTATATTTTATTCAACAATATATCCAATTCCACGGGTTATATTGTTGATAAAGTCTCTTATATATAAGAAAACTTGCTCACGTTCCATATCGTGGAATAAGTTATGATAACTAAATGGCCATTCCTTAAATTGAAATTCAGATGAAGTCTGTAACAATAACCACTTTCTAGCCTGATCTATCTCTGTAATTTTATCTTTTTTTGCTGTCATTAAAAGTATAGGGATTGAAAGCTGACTTGTCGCAGGAGTTGTTAAGTTTTTCATTAACAATTGGATTTCCTTATACCAACTAACAGTTACATGTGTTTTATAAACAAGTTCGTCATCTATTTCTTGATAACCTTGCAAGCTATTTGTAAGTGCTTTTTTATTAATATCCAATGATAATTTCATATTAGAAGTTAGTGAGCCAAGATTTGCTAACGTACTTTTTAGCGTGTTACTTAATTTTTGTAAAGCAAACCATGGTGAACTTAGAATAATTCCCGCGCATTCTACCTTATGTTTTTTTAAATATTGGACAGCTAATGTGCCCCCCAATCCATGACCAATCAAATATACCGGTAGTTCATAAGTTAATGCACTCTGCATCATTCCATGGATATAATTGATATATTCATTTAACGTTTCGTCATGTATTCTTGTATATTTTGACTCTTCTCCGTGTCCAGGTAGATCACCCATTACGACGTGACACCCATCTACTCTTAATTTTTCTATTAACCAGGCATACCAACGATGATGTTCAAATGCACTATGTACAATGACAACAACAGCTTTTGGTTGCCCTTCAGCTTCCCATTTCCACATTACTACTTTCCTCCTACCCATATAATCATTTCTAAATATGGGCATTATTACCTTCTATTTTCTTTTTTACAATGTATTTGATAGGATTATAATACAATTCTACTTTGAAATGAGGAGTTTTTCGATGATTTACCCGTATAAAGATAAAAATCCTAATATAGACCCTACTGTTTTTATTGCTGATCATGCCATTATTACTGGTGATGTGACGATTGGGGCAGAAACCTCTATCTGGTTTAATACGGTAATCCGTGGTGATGTTGCTCCAACTATTATTGGGAAGCGTTGTAGTATACAAGATTTAAGCTGTTTACACCAAAGTCCAAATAACCCTCTAATTATTGAAGATGAAGTAACAGTCGGCCACCAAGTAACATTACATAGTTGTATTATTCGAAAGCGCGCGTTAATCGGTATGGGGTCTATCATACTTGATGGAGCCGAAATCGGTGAAGGAGCATTTATAGGGGCTGGGAGTTTAGTACCACCTGGTAAGAAAATCCCACCAAATACACTTGCAATGGGAAGACCTGCTAAAGTTGTACGTGAAATAACTACTGAAGATCGTGAGGACATGGACCGTATTATTCGTGAGTATGTTGAAAAAGGACAATATTATAAATCTCTATTAAAATAAGCGGAATAAATTTAAGAGGTAGTATTGTAAATTATTCCTTCAAACTACCTCTTCTTATATTTTTTCCAACAGAAATATTGTAGAATCACCATTAATATAATGGTATAAATAGTTTATTCTGAGAATGAGAGGAATACTGACCATGCCATTATTAAAGAAAGATAGTAATAAATGGACCATTTTTATTCCATTGATTGCTATTTCAATTTTCCTTGTATTTATTATCCCAGAAATTATTTCCTTCTTTTTATTTAACAGAGAAAATTCAATTGCATTTATATCATATGGTAAAAACTTTATTTTGTATTTCATTTCATTGATGATCATCATTATTGTTTTACTTTCAACACATTATTTCAAAAGAGTTTTCATTAAAATCTTGGTCAGTCTTTTAGGTTTTGTCATTATTATTTATGTCAACTTTGTTGGGATTCAATATTCTATCTATTTTGATGAGGATTTCATTGTATATAAACCGTTATTTGGTACATCTGAAAGTTATGAATGGTCGAAATTTTCGAAAGTGTATCATGAGTTACCAACTGAGGAATATGTAGAAAAATATATTTTCGAATTTCATGATGGAGAGACTTTTGAGCTAATCATCACGAGTAATTTTTCAAATGAAATCACTACTAAAATTGAGGATAAAATTATGACTTTAGAAGCTTCATATGAAGAATATTAAAAAACAGGTGGATAATCATCCACCTGTTTTTATATATCTAAAATATTATAGATATAATTTTGCTTTTTCTTTTAATTGTTCAGCAATATCTGTGTTTTCCCACGGAACATCTAGATCGTTTCTTCCGAAGTGACCATAAGCTGCTGTTTGTTTATAAATTGGTCTACGTAAGTCAAGCATTTTAATAATGCCTGCTGGACGTAAATCAAATAGTTCACTTACCCATTCTACAAGTTTACTTTCTTCTACTTTACCAGTACCAAAAGTATCTACAGAAATAGAAACTGGGCGTGCAACACCGATTGCATATGCTAATTGAACTTCAGCACGATCCGCAAGACCTGAGGCAACGATATTTTTAGCAACATATCTTGCAGCATAAGCAGCAGAACGGTCAACTTTTGTTGGATCTTTACCAGAGAATGCTCCTCCTCCGTGACGTGCATATCCCCCATAAGTATCAACTATGATTTTTCTACCTGTTAATCCAGCATCACCTTTAGGTCCACCAATTACGAAACGACCAGTTGGGTTAATGAAATATTTAGTATTTTCATCAATTAGTTCAGTTGGTACTACTTGAGAAATTACTTTTTCTTTTAAATCAGATTGAATTTGTTCTAATGATACATCTTCATCATGTTGTGTAGAAATAACAATTGTATCAACACGAACAGGTTGATTGTTTTCACCATATTCTACAGTTACTTGAGTTTTTCCGTCTGGGCGTAAATATGAAAGTTCATTTGTTTTACGAACTTCTGTCAAACGACGTGCTAATTTGTGAGCAAGGCTGATTGGTAATGGCATAAGTTCTGGAGTTTCATTACAAGCATAACCGAACATTAAACCTTGGTCACCTGCTCCAATTGCTTCGATATCTTCATCTGACATAGAGCCTTCTCTTGCTTCAAGGGCTTGATTGACACCTTGTGCAATATCAGGTGATTGTTCACCAATAGCAGTTAATACTGCTAGATTTTCAGCATCAAAACCATATTTACCGCGTGTATACCCTATTTCTGCTACTGTATTACGAACAACACTTTGAATATCTACATATGTAGAAGTTGTAATTTCTCCTGCAACTAAAACTAAGCCAGTTGTTACAGTAGTTTCACATGCTACACGAGCATTTGGATCCTCTGATATAATTGCATCTAAAATGGCATCTGAAATTTGGTCACAGATTTTATCTGGATGCCCTTCTGTTACGCTTTCTGATGTAAACAGTCGACGATTTGTCATATATGTCCTCCTAAGTAAGAAGCGAAAAAGTTTCTTATTTTGATACGGTACTCATTACCCATGTTAAGTTTTTTATAAAAAAACTCCAAGCTATGTTGCTTTTTTTAACACGAGGAATTGAAAGGATATAAATAGGAAGTAATTATTTAAGCCATTATAATGTTGTACACTAAGCTTTGCCACAAAAGCATTTTGCGATCAGTAATCGCAGGAGCATGTTATGTACATTAGCATTTGCTCATTTTTATTTTATACAAAAAAAAATTCCTTACTCACGTACTTTACATGAGCAAAAGGAATTACAACTTAAATACCTTTCACTCTTATCGTTCAAGGGAATTTTCCCTTGCATCAGGTTGGCACCATCGCTATTATTTACTATAGAAATAGTAATAGCAGGTTGCCGGGTTTCACAGGGCCTTGACCCTCCACCAGCTCGGGATAAGAGTATCCGTTCAATTGTAAATGGTACGAAAATTAGCGTTCTTTGTCAATTAATTTTTCTTGACCTGTAATTACATTTAAATGTAACAATTTTTTTATGGATTAGTATAGATTATTCAATCCAATGTGTTATACTATTTTTGAAATTATATAAAAACCTCCCAAAATACGGGAACATTACGAAAAAAGGATGGTATTTAATCGATGAATTCAGTAGAAATTGCAAATGAACTGAAGGAATTATTAAAGGGTGAAAATGTAAAAACACAATTATCAGTACCTCAATTAGTAGAAACATCAACAAAACGTGGTGAAGCAATTTTAACAGTTGACGGTGCTATTGTAGCGCAAACGGGTAAATATACTGGACGTTCTCCTAAAGATAAATTTACTGTTGAAGAAGAGAGCACAAAAGACAAAATTGACTGGGGTAAAGTAAATCAACCAATTTCTGCTGAAGTGTTTGATAACCTTTATATTAAGGTATTAAAATATTTAAAAGAAAAAGATGAACTTTATGTATTCAAAGGCTTTGCAGGTGCTGACAAAGAATCACAGCTTCCAATTCAAGTTGTAAACGAATTTGCTTGGCATAACTTATTCTGTCATCAATTATTCATCCGTCCAACTGAAGAAGAACTTGCTTCTCATAACTCAGAATTTACAATCATCTCTGCTCCATCATTTAAAGCAGATCCTGCTGTTGATGGTACAAATTCTGAAGCATTTATCATTGTATCATTTGAAAAGAAAATCATTTTAATCGGTGGTACTGAATATGCTGGTGAGATGAAAAAATCAATCTTCGGTATTATGAACTACTTATTACCAGAACAAGGTATCCTTTCAATGCACTGTTCAGCAAACGTTGGCGAAGCTGGCGACGTAGCATTGTTCTTCGGTCTTTCTGGTACAGGTAAAACAACTTTATCTGCAGATGCAAATCGCAAACTTATCGGAGATGACGAACACGGTTGGTCTGATAACGGTGTATTCAACATCGAAGGTGGCTGCTATGCAAAAACAATTAACCTTTCTGCTGAAAAAGAGCCAGAAATTTATAATGCCATTCGCTTTGGATCTGTATTAGAAAATGTTGTTGTTGACCCAGAAACTCGTAAACCAGATTACGATGATGGTTCATTAACTGAAAATACTCGTGCAGCTTATCCAATTCAATTTATCGATAATATTGTAACTCCATCTGTAGCGGGTCACCCTAAGACAATTATCTTCTTAACTGCTGATGCATTTGGTGTTTTACCTCCAATCAGTAAATTAACAAAAGAGCAAGCAATGTATCACTTCTTAAGTGGTTTCACTTCTAAGTTAGCAGGTACAGAACGTGGTGTTACAGAACCAGAACCAGTATTCTCAACATGCTTCGGTTCTCCATTCCTACCACTACCAGCAACACGCTATGCTGAAATGTTAGGTGAGAAAATTGATGAGCATGGTGCACAAGTGTTCTTAGTTAACACTGGTTGGACTGGTGGAGAGTATGGTGTTGGAAATCGTATGAAACTTTCTTACACTCGTACAATGGTTCGTGCTGCAATCGATGGAAAATTAAATGATGTAGAAACAATCCAAGATCCAGTATTTGGTTTACACATTCCAACAAGCATCGAAGGCGTACCTTCTGAAGTATTAATTCCACGTGATGCATGGTCAGATAAAGACGCATACGATCAAAAAGCAGCTACTTTAGCAGACTTATTTAAAGAAAACTTTAAAAAATTTGGTAATGTATCTGATGAAATAGCGAAAAATGGTGCACCCTTAGTATAATCACATCGACATAATCATTTTTTAACATATATCATAAAAAAACATCAACTCGGAAAATTTCGAGTTGATGTTTTTATTTTGCGCTGACTAATCTAATTCCCATCTATTGTATTAATATCAGTAACCGATTTAGCCGATTTTGATTTCATCCACTCACAAAGGACTTTTACAGTTTTTCTATTTTCTTTTGGTGGATAATGATGAGGTAAGCTTGGATAATACCATGTTTCGTATTCTTTATTTTCCCTTTTTAAAGCATTTTCTAAATAATATGCTTGTTCAATACTTACATTTCGATCTTCTAAACCATGGATAATTAGAACTGGAGCATTGATTTTATTTATTTTATATAGCGGTGTTCTTTCATCGTATAGTTCTTTAAACTTTGTAGGAGGACCACCGATTATTCTTTTTAATGTTCTTCTCATATCCACTCTTTCGATATACATGGAGGACAAATTCGATACTCCTGCCCAAACTACAACAGAATGAATATCATCACGTAAAATGGATGTCCATAATGCCATTAACCCCCCACGAGAAAAACCATAGACGTGAATTTTGTCTTTATTGCAAAATTGCTTCAAGACGGCTCCACCATGTACTGCATCGTATCGATCGCTTCCTGCAAACTCGTCACGACCTTGTCCACCGCGATTTCCGCGATAATAAGGGGCAAATACAATAAATCCATGGGAAGCAAACTGAGCTATTCTAGCAGGTCTGACAGCCCCAACAAATTGCAATCCACCTCTTAAATATAATAAAGCCTCGTAATTTCCTTCTCTTACTGGCTTTGCTAATAATCCTTTAACTAATAAACCCTCTGACCAGTAACTTATTTCAAATAGGGCAACATTTGGATTTGGTGATGGAAATTTACGAATCGTTTCAATACTACCATTGTCTTTCATGCTGCATCACTTCCTGTAATATCTTTTTCATCCCTTCATCGCGCATATAAAAGCTTAGATTCGGGTGATTTAACAATTCTTCATTTGATAGCCAAACCATTCCAATCGTTTCATGTTCTTCTACAAACGAATCTATTCTTTCTACTTTTCCAGTAAAAACTGTTTTACAGAAGGGATTCTCCCCATGTACTAAGTATTCAGCAAACCATTTTAAATCTGAAATATGTACAGATGTCTCTTCATAAACTTCCCTAATAGCTGCATGTTCTAAAGTTTCCCCATGTTCAAGCTTTCCACCAGGAAATTCAACTCCACGTTTTTTATTTATGGCACATAACCATTTTTCTTTATATTTAACTAATACTAAAACATGTGTTGGTTGAATGGAAAATTGATTTTCCTTGAAAGATAATTCTACTTTGCACCCATTTTCATCTATAAATGTAAACATCCCTTTACTCAACTCCTATTAATTCAATAATAAGCTAGTAAAGGGATTATTGTCACTCAGTTATTAAAGTAAGGTAATTGTTCCACAAATTTCTTTGTCTCTTCATCACCAAACTCATGAATAAGAGCATAAATTTTCATGATTCTATAGTCGATCTCGTGATTTGATTCATCCATGTGATATTGTAAATAAGGTATATGTGCTCGTACAGCATTATGGAATTCTATTGAGTTAATCTGTTGGAATAGGTGTTCAAAGACACGTGCTTTTTCCGAAGACATTTTCAATTTAAATTCACATGGTTCTCCAAGTGGTACATAGCTATAAGAATTATTTGCTACCGATACATAAAGGTTCGTTTCGATAATTAACACTCCTTTTTCATAAGTATGAGGAGCATACATTGTTACTATACTAGAAAAGCAGTGAAGAATTTCTTCTCACTCTTATTTTGAATTTATCCTAAATATGCCGTTAACATCCAATTATGTTTTTCTAAGCTTTGATAGGTTGCGTTTAACATATCCTCTGTTCGTTCATCTCCATCTTCTGCAGCTTGATTCATTGATTCCTTTAATAATTTCATTACCTTTTTAAAATCATCAATAATAGTTTGAACCATTTCCTCTGATGTTTCATTTCCCGATGCTTCCTGAACATGTGAGAGTTCTAAGTGCTCCTTTAATGTAGCAACAGGTTTACCACCCTTAGTTAAGATACGCTCTGCTACTTCGTCTAAATTTAAAGTAACCTCATTATAAAGCTCCTCAAACTTAGCATGTAATGTGAAAAAGTCTTTGCCTTTAATGTACCAATGATAATTATGTAACTTTGTATAAAGGACGGACCAAGTTGCTACCAGTTCGTTTAATTGTGTATTTAGTTTGTTTGTTGTCATTATTGGCACCTCTTTTTATAGAAATAAATTATTGAAACTTTCATAATTACTATTTCCTTTATAATCTAATTTATAACTTTAAATTCGTACCATAATGTTCAATAATACTTTAGGAACTCTTTCTATTTTTAAGATATAATATATTTAGAATAAATGGAGAGTGAGTTACTTTGGATATTACTTTGGCTATCATTATTTTAGTTGCAGTCATCTATTTATTAATTATTATTGGTGCGGTATTCTTTATTAAGTATCGGAAACGTGGTATGTTTGAACAAACAATTGATCCAAAACCACATCAAAATACTTTTGATATAAAGAAGGATGACAAGTGAAATACCCGTTTATATGGCTGATTAAATTGTATCGTAAATATATATCACCAATGACACCACCAAGTTGTCGGTTTCATCCAACATGTTCTCAATATGGACTGGAAGCATTTCAGAAACACGGTGCAATTAAGGGAGCTTTTTTAACTATTAAAAGAATATTGAAATGCCAACCCTTTCACCCTGGCGGCTTTGATCCTGTACCAGACGAATGGCCTTCGAAAAAAAAGTAAATTTCGAAGGCTATTTTTATTGTGTTTTTAACTATATTACGTTATGATAATTCTTGTTGAATTTTACAAATCGTAATTATTACTATTTATGGAGTGAATCACTCATGAAAAAACTTATGTTAATGACTGCATTGACAGTTATGGCACTTCTAATAACTGCATGCTCTAGTTCCGAATCTAACGGACAAAACGTTCCAAATAAAATTGATATATATACAACAGTATATCCACTAACTTATTTTGCTGAGCGAATTGGCGGAGATTATGTCAATGTTTCATCTATTTATCCAACTGGTTCAAATGAACATACTTTTGAGCCTACACAAAAAGATATGATGTCATTAGCCGATAGCGATTTATTTTTCTATATCGGTTTAGGCTTAGAAGGATTTGTGGAAAAAGCTGAAACAACTTTAGCCGATGGAAACGTAAAGTTTGTAGCTACGAGTGAAAACATAACAGAAGAACAGTTACATGTATCAATTGGTCATTCTTATGATGAGGCTGCTGAACATCATGATGAGGAAGAAGATGGTGAAACAGAAAATCATGATGATCACAATCATGGTGAATTTGACCCTCATGTATGGTTATCGCCTGTACTAAGCCAAGAATTAGCATTAACGATTAAAAATGAATTAGTCAATGCTATGCCTGAACAAGAAGCCATTTTTACTGAAAACTATGAACAACTGAAAAGTGAATTGCAATCTTTAGATGCTGAATTTGAACAACTAGTTGCAGAAGCATCTACGAAAACATTCTTTATCTCACATTCGTCATTTGGCTATATTGCTGGCCAATATGGATTAATCCAAGTACCGATTGCTGGTCTAAACTCTCAAAGTGAACCTTCTCAAAAGGAAATCATTGAAATCGTGGATTTAGCAGAAGAACTTAATGCGAAGTACATTTTATTTGAACAAAACGTCTCTTCTAACCTAACATCAGTTATTCAAGATGAAGTTGGGGCGAAAAGTTTAACATTACACAATTTAAGTGTTTTAACACAAGAAGATGTTGCTAACAATGAAGACTATTTTACTTTAATGAAAAAGAATATTGAAACGTTTAAAGAAGCATTAAATCCGTAATCTTAATGGCTATGCTGTGAACAAAAATAAAATCCTCGAAGTGGAGTTGTCCAATTCGAGGATTTTTTTAATCTAATAATTCTTTAAGTTTTCGGCGCATTAATTTATTTGAACCATTACGTGGAAGAGATTCAACAAAGTAAATTTCTTTAGGTACTTTATATTTCGCTAAATGTTCAATACAATGCTCGTATATTTCTTCTTTTGTTGTTTCATTTTTCAATACAACAAAAGCAATTGGCACTTCACCCCAAGTTTCATCGGTTGTTCCACATACCCCCGCTTCTCGAATACTACTATGTGCCATTAACACATTTTCAATTTCTGCAGGGTAAATGTTTTCTCCACCTGAAATAATAAGGTCTGACCTACGATCCACCACGTATAAATAACCCTCTTCATCTAAATAACCAATATCTCCAGTATGTAACCAACCATCAACTGTGGCACTTCTTGATGAAAACTGACCAACATAACCAGGTGTCACATGGGGTCCACGAACTAATATTTCTCCTTCAACATGTGGCTTACCATTTGCTTCAGCAATTTTTATTTGATTGAAAAATAGTGGTTTTCCTGCAGAACCAAGTTTTCGTATCGCATCCTCACTAGCTAATGTAGCAGTTTGCGAAGATGTTTCTGTCATTCCGTATGTTTGCTGGATCGGTAAATTTACTTTTTCTGCTCGAAGTAAATAGTCACGAGGAAAGGGACCTCCACCTGCTAAAACGGTTTTAAATTTCGGGGATGCCTTTAATCCATTTTCTTCAAGCCCATTTAAAATTCTTTCTAACATGACCGCAACGAGAGACATAATGGAAACTCTACCTGAAGAGATATCTTCAACTGCACCATTCGCATCAAACTTTTCATATAATTTCACTTCATTACCATATAATAATGATCTTATTAAAATAGATAAGCCACTTATATGGAATAAAGGAACCGCGCACAGCCAAACATCTTCTTCTGATAATCCGATATTTAATACGGAAGCTAAAGCACTTGATTGATGATTTCCAACAGTTTGTCTAACCCCTTTTGGAAACCCAGTTGTTCCAGATGTATACATAATGGAAGTTGTCTGTTCTAAAGACCATTCCGTTTCAATTTGAATCGGCGTGCCTTCGCATTTCTCCACTTCTGAAAATAATAGAATGTTCGTATTGTCTGGGAGCAAATGCTGATCCTCATCATCCACAAATACGCATGTAACTTCAGCATCGTTTATTTGATATGCAAGTTCATCTTTTGCTAATTTACGGTTCAATAAAACCATTTCACATTTTAAATGCATGCAAGCGTACATGATAAAAATAAGTTCTGGTCGACTTCGGCCAATGATCGCAATTCGACTATTTTCTTTTATTCCAAGGGAAGTCAGCTGATAGGCTCTTTCCACTGATATTTTTTTTATTTGTTCAAAAGTCCATGTCTTCCCTTCAAATGTTAAGGCATGTCTTTTAGGCGTTAAAAATGCACGTTGCAATATCCAGTTCGGATACATGATTCATTCCTCCAAAATCACAGATAACCCTATTTTACGACGAAATTATACATTCGTAAAAAAATATTCCTAAAGGTTATTTTTCCAACAGAACAATGTCTAATAAAAAAAGATAAGAGACGTTTAAATCTCTTACCTTTCATTTTGATTAATTAATCAAGGGAATTTAGGGAATTGGTCAAAGTCTGGTTTACGTTTTTCTTTAAACGCGTCACGACCTTCTTTTGCCTCATCCGTTGTGTAGTAAAGTAATGTTGCATCCCCAGCAAGTTGTTGTAAACCTGCTAAGCCGTCTGTATCAGCATTAAATGATGCTTTTAAGAAGCGCAGTGCAGTTGGTGATAATTGAAGCATTTCTTCACACCATTGAACTGTTTCGTCTTCTAATTGCTCTAAAGGAACAACTGTATTTACTAAGCCCATTTCAAGTGCTTGTTGTGCATCGTATTGGCGGCATAAGAACCAAATTTCTTTCGCTTTTTTGTGACCGATAATACGAGCTAAATAACCTGCACCATATCCAGCGTCGAATGAACCAACGCGTGGACCAGTTTGTCCAAAACGAGCATTTTCTGCTGCAATTGTTAAGTCACAAACGACGTGTAATACATGACCTCCACCAATTGCATAACCAGCTACCATCGCAACAACTGGTTTAGGAATAACTCGGATTAAACGTTGTAAATCTAATACGTTTAAACGTGGAATTTGGTCGTCACCTACGTAACCACCATGTCCACGTACACTTTGGTCTCCTCCTGAACAGAATGCAAGGTCACCTTCACCTGTTAAAATAATTGCACCAATTTTAGAATCTTCACGTGCACGAGAGAAAGCGTCAATCATTTCAGCAACTGTTTTTGGTGTAAATGCATTTCGCTTTTCTGGTCGGTTAATTGTAATTTTTGCAATACCATTATAAAATTCATACTTGATCTCTTCATAAGTATGTAATGTTGTCCATTCTCTAGCCATTTAATAGCCTCCTAATTATTATATAGACTCTCGGCATTCGCCGAGCTTTGTGGTTCAAGGATTTTCCTCAAACCAATTTATTTCATCCCTCCTATTTTAGGTGGGATTTTTTAATGTTCATTTTTTTAAAACTGGAAATTAATTATCAAAATATTTTC
>NZ_JBMIRP010000085.1:0-75884 GCF_049202975.1 Ureibacillus sp. MALMAid1270
TCGAGCTTCTTGAAGATGCCTTAAAAAAGACGAATAAAACGATTCAAAAAATAATCAAAAGTCAACTACAGCAATGGATTGACGGTCTGCCTAACTATATCAAGGCTTATTTGTCGATTTCAGTCTGCGAAGTTTGAGTTATAATTTTTAATATTTTCTGATAAATACGTTTTAAATATTCTTAATATAATGATATAAAAATGCTATTTAATGTTGTTTTTTTCTATCAAACGACTTTTTCCTATATAATCGGCAACAAAAAAAGAAGCCAATTTAAGAGATTATTATCTCTTTAATAGCTTCTTTCATTTATTAATTTACTAGGGAATCCCCTTTTAATAAATTATCAACAGATACATAATCACGACCTTGGTCAATAGCTACAGCTTCATAAACTACATGACCATCTAGTGTATTAATACCTTTTTTCAATGCTTCATTATCAAGACAAGCTTGTTTATATCCTTTATTTGCAATTTGTAATGCATAAGGAACTGTATTATTAGTTAGTGCAATTGTTGACGTACGTGGTACTGCACCTGGCATATTTGCTACAGCATAATGAACTACACCATGTTTAATGTAAGTTGGATCATCATGTGTAGTTACTTTATCTGTTGTTTCAAAAATACCACCTTGGTCAATTGCAATATCAATAATTACTGAACCAGGACTCATCGCTTTCACCATTTCCTCAGTAACAAGTTTTGGAGCTCTTGCACCAGGAATTAATACAGAACCGATTACTAAATCAGATTCTTTTACTGACTCTGCAATATTAAATGGATTTGAAATTAATGTTTGAACAGATGAACCAAAGATATCTTCTAATTGACGTAAGCGTTCAGGACTTACATCTAAGATTGTTACGCTTGCACCCATACCAACTGCAATACGTGCAGCATTTGTTCCAGCAACACCGCCACCAACAATCGTTACTTTACCGCGCTGTACGCCAGATACTCCACCTAATAGAATTCCTTTTCCACCAGAAAGCTTTTCTAAATATTGTGCACCAATTTGTACTGACATTTTACCAGCAACTTCACTCATAGGCGTTAATAGTGGTAAAGAACGGTTTGGTAATTGAACTGTTTCATATGCAATACCTACAACTTTTTTGTCGATTAAATTTTGAGTTAACTCATATTCAGGTGCCAAATGTAAATAAGTAAATAAGATTAAACCTTCACGGAAATATTGATATTCACTAGAAACTGGTTCTTTTACTTTCATAACCATTTCTTGTGCCCAAGCTTCACTAGCAGTATCTACAATCACTGCACCTGCTGCACGATAGTCTTCATCTGTAAATGAAGATCCTAAACCTGCGCCTGTTTCAATAAATACTTCATGACCAGCAGTTGTTAATGTTACAACTCCAGCTGGTGTCATTGCGACACGGTTCTCATTGTTTTTAATTTCCTTTGGAACTCCTATTCTCATTGCAATACCTCTTTCTGTATCATAATTCAGACAATTCCATCTTATCAGTAATTTGTTAGTTTGCAAATATAGTTTTCTAAAATTTAGTATTTATTATTTGTTGAATAATATAAAGGTTAATAGAGAACTCAATGTCGATTTATATCAGTTTTGATTGTGCAGTTAGAGGAATAGATTACATTATGTAATTCTTCGCTAGATAGATCAAACAAGCTGGAAAAAGATTCTTACAAATTTTTGTATTTTATTAGAAATATTTGTGAATCATTTTATAGAACTACCATATTCTGTTTTCTTTAAAATGGAACTTGATATAATAAGGATATACCGATGAAGGAGGAATATTTTATGACTCAATACAAAAATATCGTAGTAGCAGTAGATGGTTCTAAGGAAGCGGAATATGCATTTAAAAAGTCAATCGATGTAGCAAAACGTAATGGTGAATCAACACTAAATCTTGTGAACGTTATTGACACGCGTTCATTTGCTGCTATTGAGGCATATGATCGTTCAATCGCTGAACGTGCTCAAAGTTTCTCTGAAGAATTATTAGCTGGTTATAAAAAACAAGCTGAGGAAGCTGGAGTAAAAAATGTTAAAGTACTTATTGAATACGGTTCTCCAAAAACAATCATTACAAAAGAACTTTCAAAAGTTGTAGATGCTGATTTAATCGTGTGTGGTGCTACAGGTTTAAATGCTGTTGAACGTTTCTTAATTGGTTCTGTTTCTGAAGCAATCGTCCGCTCTGCAAGATGTGACGTATTAGTAGTTCGTACTCCTGACAACGAAGAATAATCAATGTTTTAAAATAAAAATAGCCCTTCTAAAGAATTTAGAGGGGCTGTTTTTTTTGTTGTGATGTTATTTCTGTTTCTTCCATATTTGAACTTTTTCGAAGAATGCAGATAATGCTTGCTTATTAGACAAGTTAGGTACTTTAGCTAGAAGCACTTCACGAGGAGCACGGTGATCTTTACTTTGCTTCTGTAAAATTAACATGCTTTTTTCTAAAGATTTATTTGCAAATAATCCATCTGGTAATTGGATGACTGCTTGAATCCAGGCATGTTTTTTCAAGTAATTATGTAACTCTTTCGCTTGCTCAGATTCAAATAGATTCGCAGGTACTAAGAAAAATAAATATGCACCGTCTTTAGAATGATTGATTGATTGTTCGATTAGTAAATGATGGGCATAACTCATCCCTTCACGTGAACACAATTCATAATCTAATGCTACATCTTCATTTGGATAATATCCAACAGGTAAATCACAAACAACAACATCAACAGGGTCCACCAGCATTTTTTGTAACGCATCTTGATGATAGAGCATGATAGGCTGTTGTATTAACTCGGCTGTATCTGCAGCTAAACGAATTAACGTTTCATCCACTTCAATCCCAGTTGAAAACGTTTTTCCGTCGAACATATTCATAACTGTTAACAATAAGTTACCTGTCCCTACAGCTGGATCAAGTATTGAAATCGGCCCTTGATTTAGTTTCTCCTCAACAAATTGCTCTACAAAATAACCAACTAACAAACCTAAAGAATCCGGTGTCATTTGGTGATTTGGTTGAGAAGATTTACGCATGCCTTTTAGAATTGCTAGTTGTACTGCTTTACGAATTTCCTCTTTTGAGGCATCTTTTCCAACCCATTCAATTTTTTGGTCAAGTATATCTTCAAGTGTATTAAGTACACCTTCTAAGTAAGTTAATTCGCTATTTTGTTCATATTGCTCTGATTTTTCGTTAATAAAAGAAAAGATTTTTTCTAAATTCTCCATAGCTAACTCCTTTAAAATGAACAACCCACTCGCAAAACACTGTCGAGTGGGTTATTAGTATTACTACTAAAGAAAAGTTTGTTAAGTCTCTCTAAATATTATATTACTACAAATAGATAAGAACTCAAACAGTTATTTCGCTAAAGCCGCTTTTACCGCTTCGATTGCTGCTTCATAGTTTGGATGGCTTGTACCTTCTGGAACGTACTCAACGTAAGTTACTGTACCTGTACGGTCAATAACAAATACTGCACGTGCAAGTAAGCGAAGTTCTTTCATATAAACTCCATATGCTTCACCGAAAGATAAATCTCTGTGATCAGAAACTGTGTGTACGCCTTCGATTCCTGCTGCAGCACACCAACGTTTTTGAGCAAATGGTAAATCAACTGATACAGTATAGAATGCTACATCTCCACCGATACTTGCAACCTCTTCGTTAAAACGGCGAGTTTCCGCATCACATACACCTGTATCTAATGATGGTACAGAAATAATTAATCGAACTTTACCTTCTGTATCTTTTAGTGAAACTGGTGATAAATCATTAGCTAAAACTGTAAAGTCAGGTGCTGGATCACCTACTTTTACTTCTTTTCCAACTAAAGTTACTGGATTGTTTTTAAATGTTACTTGTGCCATTATTTGAACGCCTCCCTTTCTGTAATCATCTTACTAAAAGGTATTTCTCTAATGCAAATAAGTTATCTTATCACTGTGTAAAAATTAGTGAAATTCACCAAATTCGTATTTAGCATTATAAGGAAGGTGAAATTTGATTATGTGAGTTGATTTGAACTGATTGACCCGCTTCTTTTTTCTTCTTAATGTAAACATTTTCCTGAATCACTACTGTATCTGCGAAATAATCCGCTAAACTATTATTTTTCGGCATAAAAATAACTAATAAATATAAAATGGAAATCGTGTTATTAATAAATCTACCGATTAATTCCCTAAAAATAACTGTACTCCAATTTAGTTTTTCACCATTAATTGTTTGCACTTTTATACCAAAAATCATTTTCCCTAAAGTTTGACCGAAGTATTTTGTCATTAAAATAAAATAACCGTAATAGAAAATAGCAGATACGATTGTAATTGGAGCAAGATAATCAGTGTCAGTTATACTCCAATTTGCAACTTTAAATAGAGGATATATTACAATTCCTAATAGTGCGGATACAATAGCTTGGTCAATTATAAAGGCAAAGAAACGCAACCAAAATCCAACAGTCTTTTGTTCAAATTCATATTCAACTACATTTTGATAATTGACTGGTTTTGTTACTATTTCACTTTCGTTTGAGGAGTGATTGAATCCGTTAGAATCTTCTATTGTCATCTGAAATCCCTCCTTAAAATTCGCCGTATAGGTACATTAATCTCGGTGCATTTGATGTATTCATAAGTTTTGTAAGTAGTTGCTGTTCTGCAGATGGTCCAAAAAGAGCCCCGAGTTTCATTCCGATGATTTGACCGATACCACCTGTATCACTTTCATACTCAAAGAGTGTTGCTGTTTGTAACCCATAATCAGCTCGTAGACTTGCAATGGCATCATCTAATCCACCTAATTCATCTACTAATCCAGCTTTAACTGCTTGGGAACCACCTAAAATTCGTCCATCTGCAACAGCTTTTACTTCAGCTTCACTCATACCGCGGCCTTGTTCCACTACATCTACAAACACTTCATACGAATCGTTAATCATTTCTTGCATCATTGCTTTTTCTTCTTCTGTAGTTGGTCTTGTCCCACTAAACATATCTTTATGATCTCCGGATTTAATCGTTTCAAATTCCACACCGAAGTTTTCAGCTAACTGTGAAAAATTAAAACTAGACATAATTACACCAATTGAGCCAGTAATCGTTTCTCGATGTGCATATATTTTGTCCCCAGGTGCAGCAATATAGTAACCACCAGAAGCTGCCATTGAACCCATCGATACATAGATTGGAATATTACGTTCCTTTTTAATTTGCACTAATTTCTCATGAATTTCTGCTGATTCTATTGCTCCTCCACCAGGAGAATTGACTGATAACACGACTGCTTGTACAGTTGGATCATTTAATATTACATCAAGCTGTTTTAAAAATAATTTGTGATCATATTCTACTTCAGACCAAACTGTCCCAGAACCAACATCCTGAATTACTCCATCAACGGTTAGTAACGCAATTCTTTTTGAAAAATCTCCACCTTCAAGAACCTTTTCTTTTAGCTGTATTTCAGATGTACTAGTTACACTTGAAACAAAATCAGAACTAAAGAATCCAATAACAGCATTTAAGCCAACTGAAAAGATTAATAAAAATGCAGCAATAATGATCGCTATCCATCTTTTTGTATTCATAATAAATCATTCCCTCCTTATTATTTTTTACGTATTAGAATGGTAAATGTTTCATGAAAAATTAAGCAAAATAATAGGCTGTTCAGTAAGTAGAAACTATCTGAACAGCCTATTTATTATCATAATAAGTTTAACATATTACTGTAAATCATATCATTGATCAATACTTTTTGAATTGAATGTTATATTCTAGCTATCAAAAATTATTTCCCAAGGAATAGTTACGCCTTAACTCCGAATTCCTTTTGACGTAATTCGATTCGGCGAATTTTTCCTGATGATGTTTTTGGTAATTCATCGATAAACTCAATAGCTCTAGGGTATTTATATGGAGCTGTAATTGTTTTTACGTGGTCTTGCAATTCTTTAACGATTGTTGGACTATTTTTCAGCTCTCGATCACGAAGTACAACGAATGCTTTTACAATATTTCCTCGAATTTCATCTGGACTTGCAACTACTGCGCACTCTTTTACAGCTGGATGTTTAACAAGTGCATCTTCTACTTCAAATGGTCCAATTGTGTAACCAGAAGATACGATAATATCGTCACCACGACCTTCAAACCAGAAATAACCATCTTCATCTTTATAAGCACGGTCTCCAGTTAAGAACCATTCACCACGATATTGCATTTTTGTTCTTTCTGGGTCTTTTAAATAGCCTTTAAATAATGCTGGAGTGGAAGAATGAACCGCAATATCTCCTACTTCTCCTGGTTTTGTTGGTTCTCCTAAATCATTAATGACTTCAACTAAATTTCCTGGAGTTGGTTTACCCATAGACCCAGGTTTTGGTGTCATACCGATCATTGTTCCAACTAATAATGTATTTTCAGTTTGTCCATAACCATCACGTACTTGTAGAGAAAATACATCTAAAAATTTATTTATTACCTCACTATTTAATGGTTCCCCAGCTGAAACGGCACTTTGAACGCTAGATAAATCATATCCTTCTAACCCATCAACCTTCGCCATTAAACGGTATTCTGTTGGTGTACAACATAAAACGTTAATTTTATGATCTTGTAAAGTTTGAAGATAATCTTGTGGATTAAAATGCCCTAAATTAACAAACGCTGTAGCACCACTTCCTAATACCGCTAAAAACGGACTCCAAATCCATTTTTGCCATCCAGGTGCAGCAGTTGCCCATACAATGTCGTTTTCTTTTACGCCTAACCAGTTTGCAGCAGTTGTGCGCAAATGTGCGTATCCCCAACCATGTGAGTGTACAACACCTTTTGGATTACCAGTTGTTCCACTTGTATATGAAAGGAAAGCGATATCTGAACTTTTTGTGCGTTGTCCAGTATATTCTTCTGAAGCTTGCTCAATTTCAGTTTGCATTGAAATCCAAGAACCTTGGGAACTACCGAATACGAATTGTTGTAATCCATCTAAATGTTCCACATCATCGAATTGAGCTAATTCATTCTCAAAAGCAATTACCGCTTTTGCTCCAGAATGCAAAATACGATAGTCAATATCTTTTGCTCTTAACATTTCTGAACTTGGAATGATTGTAAGTCCAGCTTTTAGAGCTCCAATGTATGTAATATAAGCTTCAATAGAACGAGGTACCATGACAAGAATTACATCACCATGTTGGAGTCCGCGATTCGAAAAAACATTTGCAACTTTATTTGCTTTTTTTATTAACTCTTTAAAAGAGATTTTTTCAATGTCTCCATTTTCATGATTTACTAATAAAGCTAATTTTCCTTCTTCACTAGCATATCTTTCAATTTCATCTACAATATTGTAATCTTCAGGAGCTAATAAATCTTCTCTTTTCATTTCAAATTCCCCCTAGTTTAAATTCCTTGGTATTTTTTTATATATGATTTTTATTCGAAAAATAGACTTTACATAGGATGTAAATATGTTTGATGATAGATTTTTCTATTATCTATAACCTCATTATATACCAAGGTTTTAGGACTAGGTACTATTTTTTTAAAAATTATATGAATTCTTTATGTGTAAAAAAATTTGTATAGCAAAAAATAAGAGCTAGCAGCATTCGCTACTAGCCCTTATTATAGTCATTTAATTATTGACCTTGAGTACCACGTAATTGTGATTCAGCCATTTGCACTAGGCGTTTAGTGATTTCTCCTCCAACTGATCCGTTAGCACGAGAAGACGCATCTGGTCCGAGTTGAACACCAAACTCTTGTGCGATTTCATACTTCATTTGGTCTAATGCTTGGTTTGCACCAGGCACTAATAATTTGTTTCTGTTACCGTTGTTGTTTGAAGCCATTTCTCTCACCTCCTTGTGAATTTAGAATGCACCGGATTCGTTTTTTAATACACAAAAGGTGAGAGGAAATATGTTCTTGTATTTCTAGCTGATTGGTATTACCTTATTGCTTTATTTCTTGCTATAAAAAGTGAAAGCTTTCGGGATTCTTTTATAATAATCCTTCGAACTGATCTTCTTTTGGCTTCATCATAGGGAAGATATATAGTTCTCGATTTTGTACGGATTTTTCGATTAACGCATCAAAGTCAGTAAAGCTTTCATAATAATTTACTTTATCTACTTTCGGTTTTGTCTTTGGATTTGCTGGAGTGAAGATTGTACAGCAATCTTCAAACGGTTGAATTGAAGTTTCGTATGTTCCAATCTTTTCAGCGATATCAATAATTTCTAATTTATCGTATCCGATTAATGGTCTTAAAATAGGTGTATTTGTGACGTCATTAATTGCAGTTAAACTTTCTAACGTTTGGCTAGCAACTTGTCCTAAGCTTTCACCAGTTACTATTCCAAGTGCTCCAATTTCTTCACGTACTTTGTCAGCAACCTTCATCATCATTCTTCGAGTTGTTGTCATAATCATATTTTCAGGAACACGGTCTTTAATAAGTACTTGAATATCTGTAAATGGAATAACATGTAATCGAATTTTATAGCCAAATTTCGATAATTCATTTGCTAATACTTTTACTTTTTCTAATGAGTTTTGACTAGTGTAGGGAGGGCTGAAGAAATGAATCGCTTCTAGACGAACACCTCTTTTCATCATCATATAACCAGCAACAGGACTATCAATACCACCAGATAACATTAAAAGTGATTTTCCATTAGAACCAACTGGCATTCCACCTGCACCTTGAATAATTTGTGCCATCATGTAAATAGCATCTTTACGCACTTCAATTCGAAGTTCTACTTCTGGTTTTTTCACTTGAACAGTTAAATTTTCATAATGTCTTAATACAGCTCCACCAATTTCACGTTGAATTTCGTGAGATTCATGTGGAAATGACTTATCTGAACGTCTAACTTCTACTTTAAATGTAATATTTCGATCTTTGAAATCCTTCATTATTTCAATCGCTAATGATTTCATCGCATCTAAATTTTTATCACAAATAGCAACTGGACTAAAGGATTGAATACCAAATACTTTTGGCAATTTTTCCATGAGAATAGCCATTTGCTCATTGTTTTCTATTTGAATATGCATACGATCACGTTCAGTGTGAATCGCTAATGGAGAAATTTCTTTAAATGTATAACGGATATTATCACGAAGTCGGCTTATAAATTCCTTCTTATTTCTACCTTTCGTAGACAATTCTCCGTATCTAATTAATACTTCTTTCCATTTCATTATTTGTTTACTCCTTTAATCAAATTCGCCTTGGCGTAGTTGCGCCCAGATTTTATTCGAGCTCGCTCGAATATTATCATTAAAAAATCTGTGGCATCCGCCGGAGGCATCTAACTTCATACTGATTATAACTTAACCGCATTATCATGAACCAATCACATTTACTACACTAGTTAGAGTTATCAAAGTAATGGTCTGAATGAAGTTAGATCGATCATGACCTTTGTAAATTCTTCTTTAAATTTTTGAATTTCTTCATCAGTATTGAAAGCACCAAAACTTAAGCGAATCACACCATTCTTAAATTTCGGATTTAGTTTAATGGCTGTTACAACATGACTCGTTTTCTGTAGTTTCGATGAACATGCACTTGAAGTCGAAACAATAATTCCACGTTCTTGTAATGCATTGATTAAAATTTCACCTTTTAGGTCTTTCACACTAAATGATAAAATATGTGGAGCTCCTGACTCCGTTGATAAAATATGAATATGTTCACCAAATTCAGTTAAAAATTTAAATAAATCTTTTTGCCAACGACGATATTTTTCATTGGAAGCTTGTAAATTTTCGATTGCCATTCGTGCCGCTTTTGCTAAAGCTACAGCTTGAGGTACTGCTACTGTTCCACTTCTTAATCCAAACTCTTGCCCTCCACCAAGTATTAATGGAATGATGTTCAGCTTATTTCGAAAGACGATAGCACCTGAACCCTTTAAAGCATGAATTTTATGACCTGAAATGGTAATAATATCTGGACCTTTTTCTCCATTAAATGAGATAGGTACTTTCCCAAAACTTTGTACAGCGTCTACATGAAAAACTGCACGACTTTGCTCATGGATGATTTGCCCAGCTTCTTCAATCGGTTGAATCGCTCCAATTTCATTATTTACATGCATAATACTAACAAGCACTGTATCTTTTCTAATTTTTTCTTTAAGCTCATCTAATGAGATGACCCCAGATTCATCAACATGTAAATAATCGACTTCAAAACCTTCTTTTTCTATAGATTTACAAGCCTCTAATATAGAAGCATGTTCAATTTCTGTTGTAATAATATGCTTACCTTTATGAGTATTAGCTTTTGGAATACCAAATATTGCTAAATTGTTTGATTCTGTTCCACCCGCAGTAAATATGACACATTTTTCATCTGTGTTGAAAATTTGCGCTACTTGGTTTCGCGCACGATCTAGCAACAAATTCGCTTGTGTACCTGCAGCATGAATGGAAGCAGGATTTGCATAAAATTGTTCATTTACTTTTATAAATGTATCTAACACATCAGTATATGGTTTTGTTGTTGCACTGTTATCAAAATAAATCATAATAACCAACCCTTTTTAATATATATCTTGTAGTTATTCCTTATTATTGAAACAAAGTGGAAGCAATTGTTCTAAATGCTTTGCAAAAAATTCTAACAATAATGTTGCAATAATAAGAAATGGCTGTCTAGAAATATTACGTTTCTAGACAGCCCATCGCAATAATTTAGCGAGTTTTGAGCTTTAAAGTTAAGACTTGGAATACAGTTCATTTTGAACAAGTTCTTCAATACGCTTGATAGCACCTGGCTCAGCTTGCTCTACAGCAGAAACAGCGTCCTCTAATGCTTTCATATAACGGAATTGATGGAATGCTTCTTCAGCCTCTAACAATTTCTCATGAACAGCTCTGTTAGATGCTCTGTAACGATTACCATATTGAATAATTCGTTCAATTAGCATTACATTTTCAATCATTTCTTGTGCACGATCATTTACTTCTTGGATACATTGATTTGCATTTTGTAAATTCAAATGTACAAATTTCATATTAAGTGGAACTTCCTGAAGACTTTGCATACATAAGTAAATTTTTTCTTCAGCTTCCTCTAATCGTGCTTCCATTTCTTCCGGTATACCTGGAATATTTGCTTTATTTAATAAGCGATCGGTGTTTTGTAGAAGCTTTTTAAGTGAATTTAACTGTTGTCGTGCTTTGTTTTCATCAATTCGTAAGTTTTTTAAGCGATCAGATAATTCTTCTTGTTGTAGCTTAATTTGCTCGATTTCTTCACTAATTTCAATTAGTTCTTGTTGCAAGCTAGTATAAGCGGATTGTTCTTCTCTCACTCTTGTAGCTAAAACTTCATATCGTTTTTGAATCATCTCTAACTGTTTTAAACCAATTTTAGGAATTTCGGCTTCTTCTTCAGTAAGTTGATACGAAGTTTGTACATACTCAGCCTCTTCACTAACTTCTTTCGTACCCCGAATGACATCACGAATCGTTGTATACATATGTTCATAATTTTTATCGACAAAGTTTTTAGCAATAACTTCTTTTTCAAGTAAGTCATAATAATTGTCAATTTCATCATTTACTTTTTCTATACGCGTTACAACTGATGAGATGTTTAACGATTTTACTTCTTCGTTTAATTGTTCTAACTCTTTTTCGAATTGCACAATTGCTTCAGTCAATTCTAAATGATTTAAATAATAAGACCCTTCTTCCATTTCACGTTGTCCATTTTTTAAATCTTGAATAGCATTTGGAATTTTAGTATGTATTTCCGTAATAATACTAGGAATTTCATTTATAAAATAATCAAATTTCTCAGCATCCGAAGTTAAAGTAAGAACAATTTCCCGTGCTTGAAGATAATTTCCTTCCATCGTTAACATATCGTACTGTTCGAATTTAGCAGGAATTTCTTCAAGTAATTTTTCTAAACTAGGTAAAGCTTGACCAAATGAATATTGGTGAGCAAGTAATGTTTTTCTTGCGGAACGGTAATATTCTTTTAGCTGTTCAATTTCAATGCGGTTCTTTTCTTCACTTCCAACTAACTCTTCTAATTCAGTTAGAATTTGATCTTTAATTTTTTCGCATTTTTTTAAGTATTCTTCTAATTCTTTTTCAACCTTAGAAGCTTTTTTGAAATTGAAACGATCGATATAATCCTCAGCATCAAACAACATAGAATCCATTTTAATAACATGAATATCCATGACTTCTGTCCATTGATCACGCCAAGTTTCAAACAATTTTTCCGTTTCACCATTCATATTTAGTGCTTTTACTTTAGTAAGCTCTTCAAAGATTGGATAATGCTGAACTTGTAACTTATTTTTTTCTAATCGCTGTATAATGACATTATGTTTACGTCTCATAACGAGTCCTACAACAAATAATGCTATTAGTACGATGACAATAATGATGATATAATTCATCGTAAGCCCCCTATTCCAAATCACGCAAATCGGCTAGTTCGTAACTATAATATATCATGTTTTGATAGATTTGTTGAATAAATTATTGGAAATGTACTAAGGTTTACGAATCTTTCTAAAAAGGAGGAATTTTTGTTGAAAAGAGATGGACACATTCATACACCATTTTGTCCACATGGTACAAAGGATTCCCTTGAGCAATATATTGAAAAAGCGATTGAATGTGGTTTTTCAGAAATTACTTTCACTGAGCATGCACCACTTCCAACGAATTTTGAAGATCCTACTCCAGGTAAGGACAGTGGGATGGATCCAAAACTATTACGCTCTTATATCGAAACTCTAAATGAGTTAAAATCTACATACTCAAGTAAAATCAAAATTAATATTGGTTTAGAAATCGATTACATTATAGGATATGAGACTGAAACTAGAGCGTTTTTAGATATTGTTGGACCGTTATTAGATGATTCTATTTTGTCTGTTCACTTTCTAAAATGGAATGATGATTATTGTTGTATAGACTTTTCTAAAGAAGTATTTTTAGATTTTGCTAAAAAAGTAGGTAGTGTTGAGTCGGTTTACAATTTATATTACGATGCAGTAAAAAAATCGATTGAGGCTAACTTAGGAAGATTCAAACCTAGACGGATCGGCCATCCAACACTTATTCATAAATTTCAGTTAGCCCATAGAGAGTCGATTGACGATACAACTCAAATTAAAAGTATTCTAGATTTAATGAAAGAAAAACGCCATGAGTTAGACCTTAACAGCGCAGGATTAAGTAAAGTAGATTGCCAAGAACCTTATCCTCCAAAACCGATGATTGAGTATGCTAAAACAATTGAATTGCCAATGGTGTTTGGCTCAGATGCCCATCGTGTAGAAGATTTACACCAACATTACGAAATAGTTATTCCGAAATAAAGGAGAATTAATATGTTTACAAAATCAAATTATTCAGGAACTATCGAACAACAGTATGAGTTACTTTCAAAACAACTAGACGCACTTCTTGATGGTGAAACGGATTTAATCGCTAACTTAAGTAATGCTTCAGCATTGCTTAATCAATTTTTAGATCAAATAAATTGGGTTGGATTTTACTTAAATAAAAATGGAGAGCTTGTATTAGGTCCATTCCAAGGACTTCCTGCCTGTGTTCGAATAGCGATAGGAAAAGGTGTATGTGGAACTGCAGCAATGAAAAAAGAAACAGTCGTTGTTGAGGATGTTCATGAATTCCCTGGTCACATCGCTTGTGATGCAGCTTCAAATTCAGAAATCGTACTACCTATTATTAAAAACGAAGAATTAATCGGCGTTTTAGATATTGATAGCCCGATTAAAAATCGTTTCTCTGATGAAGACCGTACAGGATTAGAGAAATTTGTAGAAATATTAATAAAACATATATAAGTCAAAAAATGGGCTGTTTTGTGAAGATATCTTCCAAAACAGCCCATTATAATTATTGTGTAACTTCTAATGATTCATCGTAAATACAAAATTGGTTTTTGCCATTATTTTTTGAATAATATAAAGCTGTATCTGCTTGTAAGAATATTGTTTTAAACTCTGGTCGATTTTCCTTATGCCATACTATTAATCCTGCAGAAACCGTAACAGTTGGGTTTGTTACTTTTGGAATCGATTCAACAACCTTTTTAGCTAACTTAAATGACTCATCATCCAAAATATTCGGTACATAGACCGATAATTCTTCCCCACCCCATCTAGCACAAATACCTCTTGTACCAATTACATTATGCAATAGTTGTGCTATTTGGATTAACACTTCGTCTCCTACTTGGTGCCCATAAGTATCATTAATCCGTTTAAAGTTATCAATATCAATTAATAAAAACATTCCCGAATCATCATTTTGTAATGATTTTTCTACGAAATGATCTAAATAACTTCTTGCATAAAGCTTGGTTAAATGATCGTGGTCAACCATCATTTGTAATTGAGTACGAAGCATTGAGTTAGCAATTGCAAGCGAAGAATGATGGATTAACGATTGCATTAGTTTATAACTATCAAATGAGAAAAAGTATGCATCGCGATGTAAAACAATACTAAAACCATAAATACGCTGCTCTACAATCATAGGAATCGCCATAATGGATTTAAATGGTACTTCTTTTGATACTAAACGATTAAAGTCTGCTATAAACATGGAGTCATGTGACTTTTTAAAATGATTAGATGCATATTCAATATACTCTAAACCTTGTGGAGTTTTGAAAAAATCAGTTGATGGGTCTGTTAATTTACAAACATCATTTTCGAGAAAGACAAAGCATAATTCCATTGGTTGGAATGATTTGAGTAACTGTTTTTGCAGAAATTTCAACATTTCATTCATATTTAAATTCATATTTAATCGATGGGATGTTTCATTTATTAATTGTAAATCACTCACTAAACGGTGGGATTGGTGATATAATTTTGCATTTTCAAGTGCATTTCCAGATGCATATGCTAACATTCGGATAAATTCTTTTTGCATATGAGTAAAAACGTATGAAGCAGGAGCACTTACTTGTAATATTCCGTAAATGGCCTGTTGACCTTTAATTGGAGCATTTAATAAACTGCAGTTTAAATCAATTGCCTGTTCAGTTGTAATATTTCCCGATACAAACGCATCAATTGCTGATGGTCTTTCAGATAAATAATCAAATTGTTTAATCGGAATTGTTGTTTGACGATCCTGATCATTTGACAGAATCAGCTCAACATGAAATGTTGGGAAATTTTCTTGTATAGTATGTAAAACGTTTTTTAATATAACATTAATATCCATTGTCGAATGGAATAAATCCGTCATGTTATATAACTTCCGATAATGATTTTCGTTTAAATGTGTTTCATTTGATTTTTTTACCATTTGTACGATATTAGCTAAAAAATCTAATGTAGTAGAGAAATATTCCGAATGAACAAATTCTTTCCATCTTAAGCTTTCTTTTATAAGGAGGAGGCTTTTATATTGATTTTGACCTTCTAGTAACACCATATGAGTCAAGTTATTAAATTCTTCTATTTCTTTTAAAAAGAATGGTATTTCTACAATGTTTTGTTGTTCAAAATACTTTTCTAACAACAGACAAGGAATAGCATTAAATTGTAATCCAAATGCGACTTGATAATTAGGAGAAATAAAGTTATCTTCTTCACTAAGGAGAAAATAACTATAATCAAGATCGAAATAATTATTAATACAATTTTGGATTAGTTCAAAATGACTATGATTAATAGAAAGTTCATCCACAGATTTAACACAAATTGCAAGTAAATCTGATTTCAAATTTATGATGGATTGCTGATGCACTTTCATAAAAATCACCTTTTCTAATCGGAAGTGAAACAAAAATTGTTATAATTTAACTAATATTAAAGTATACACTCTTTATATCTAAATGACTATAAAATTTTGACAATTCCCTTTTATGTAGTTCAAACTCTATTTTATTATATCATAGTAAATGTTAAATCATATATTTCTCCTAAAATTCAACGGAGTCATCCATGGTTTTTTCTTGACTAAGGCTACTAAACATTATACAATCTTCTTTGTGTAAAATGAATGCAGCAGTTGTATAAGCTAATATGTATTTTATTCCTCTAAGCTACTTAGATGGTGTATTGTGTAACCCTTTACGGCTGCAAGGGCGAAGATACGTGAAAATAAAATACCGATTAGTGTCGGGTACAACTGGTTTTCTTTAAACACAAAAAACCAAATTTAAAGGAGGAGACACTCTATGTCTCGTTATACAGGTCCATCTTGGAAAATTTCTCGTCGTCTTGGTATTTCATTAAGCGGCACAGGTAAAGAATTAGAAAAACGCCCTTATGCACCAGGTCAACACGGTCCAAACCAACGTAAAAAATTATCTGAATATGGTTTACAATTACAAGAAAAACAAAAACTTCGTCATATGTACGGTATGAGCGAACGCCAATTCAAAAACCTATTCGATAAAGCTGTAAAAATGAAAGGTGTTGCTGGTGAAAACTTCATGATCCTTCTTGAAACTCGCCTTGACAACCTTGTTTACCGTTTAGGTTTAGCTCGCACTCGTCGTGCAGCTCGTCAATTAGTTAACCACGGCCACGTTTTAGTTGATGGCAAACGCGTTAACATCCCATCATACAGTGTAAAACCAGGTCAAACGATTTCTCTTCGTGAAAAATCTCAAAACCTTGCTGTTGTAACTGAAGCAATCGAAGTAAACAACTTCGTTCCTGATTATTTATCATTCGACGCTGATACTAAAGTAGGTACTTTCGTACGTTTACCAGAGCGTTCTGAATTATCAGCTGAAATTAACGAATCACTAATCGTAGAGTTCTACTCTCGTTAATTAAGCATTATAATGCAAATAAAACCCTTGAAATGTTGTTAAATCAACGTTTCAGGGGTTTTTTCGTTTATATTTATTTTGCAAAATGGAGCAAGATAATGCACTAATCTGGGGCAAAAAAAAATAATAGCATGGGTGAAGGAATGGAATGAAAAACACTGCTAGCATGGAATAAAAAAGATAATGATGTAAATGTGATTTATTATGTTAAGGTTAACCGTGGTAATTTAAGAGGAAAAAGTAGGCATTGGTTAATATGCGTCGAGTGCTGAAGGTAGGAAAAACATAAATTAAAAAATGAGATGTAGTGTTCGGAAAAGCGCCCGAGTTAAGTACCAACTAGAGGAAAAACGGCAATCCATAATAGATAAGGCCTTCTTCACCTTAAAGGTTTTTATAAAGTGTCAAAAGCAAACTGTATCTTTGGATGCACTTTTTTGTCCTGTTATGCTCCTCTACGTTTAATGCATATTTTAAAATAAAATTGCAAATAATGTGTATGAATAAAATATTTAAGTACGATGTTTTCTCAATAAGAGGGATGGGATGTACATGTTTTGGAAAAAAAAACAAATTGAAAGTAAGCTTGTTGCTCAATCAATAGCTGAATCAGAATTATCGATAGAAGCTCTGAAAAAAAGCCTCGTTCAAATGGATGATGCAGAATTTGTGGAAATTGACATTTCCGATATTCGAAAAATTCATCTTGTTTACATACGAACTCTCATTGACCAAGAAAAATTAAATGAAAGCATTATAAAACCTTTAACTAATTGTTCCAAACCGTCTATTCAAGATTGCATTGTGAATTCCTCAATTATTCCCATTCCTATTTTTATAGAGGCCAAAAAACAATTGTTTTCAGGGTCCATTTTGTTATTTGATTCTTCGCAAAACCTTTGGTTAGCTGTGCCATTACAAAATCCTATTGGACGTGCCATTGAAACATCTGAAACAGAAACCATCATGTTCGGAGCAAAAGACAGCTTTAGTGAACAAGTAGAACAAAATATTACGCTTATTCGAAGACGACTCCCCATACATGAACTGAAAGCAGAGAAGTTTACTGTCGGTTCTATGAGTGAGACAAGTGTTGTTTTAATGTACATAGAGGGGCTGACTAATCCAGATTTTGTTTCAACAGTCAAAGAGAAGATTTCTGAAATTAATTTTGATCTCTTCTTTGACTCCTCTCAAGTTGCGGCATTCATGGAGGAACATCAAAACAGTATTTTTCCTCAGTTTCAGCAAACTGACCGGCCTGATGTAGTTGCTTATTCTCTGGGATTAGGAAAGATCACCCTTCTGGTAGACAATACACCATTTGCTCTTGTTGCACCCATTACTTTTTTCCATTTGTTCCAATCACCCGAGGACTATATTAATCGATGGGTAGTTGCCAGTTTTTTGCGCATCATCCGATATGCCAGTTTTGTTCTGTCAATCACATTGATTCCTTTCTATGTGGCATTGACAACTCATCACTATCAAATGATTCCTATACAAACACTTCTAGTCTTGGTCGACTCAAGGAGCAAGCTTCCTTTCACTCCTTTTTGGGAAGCATTTATCATGTTAATTTTTATCGAAATCATAAAAGAAGCAAGTTTAAGGATGCCTACAAAAACAGGTCAAACACTTGGGGTTATTGGTGGTATTGTGATTGGCCAAGCGGCTGTTGAGGCTGGATTCGCTAGCAACGTATTAATTGTCATGGTTGGGATCTCGACGATAGCTTCCTTTCTTATCCCCAACTACCTTATGACAAAAGCAAATTCATTAATGCAATTGATGCTTCTTGTTTTTTCTTCTTTACTTGGAATAATTGGGATTGCACTAGGAAGCATTGCTATTTTAGCCCATCTTAATAGCTTGTCTTCAATCAAGCAACCCTATTTTTCACCAGTTTCCCCTTTCTTTAGAAAGGATTGGATAGACTTATTCATTCGAGGGCCATTAACCAAGATGTTGGAGCGTCCAGAGCATCTTAAACCTCTACAACTGAAGAGATATAAAACTAGGAGATGACTTGATGGGAACTTACCAATTATTTAAAAAGAATGAAACCTATAATGGGCTCTATGCCATGTTGTTGGTAAATCGCCTCCAAATGCTTTACTTTTTTCTGATTATGCCAAATATCTTGATCCATCCATATATGATTTGGGTGCTTATAGCTGTCGGGATATTATCCCAACTAAACCTTCTTCTTTTATCGAAGTGGCTTTTAACCCGTTTATCTAGCAATGGATATAATGGATTTGTCCAATTGTTTGGAAAAAAATTAGTACGATTTCTCTCTTTCATCGGGTTGTTCTTTATTCTGCTTAAACTTTCCGTCATAACATTAGGATTCAGCGAAATTGTTCAAACATTTATGCTTCCAGCAACAGATACAAATTTTCTTGTCTTTTTTATTTTGTTGTTCTGTTTTTATGTCGCAGGTAAGGGCGTTGAACATACCATTCGTTTTGTGTTGATTTCTTTTTTCTGTACATTTTGTGTACTGATCCCATTTTTCGTTTATTTCTTCTTTCCTCCAATAGCTCAACTCAGTGATTTGTATCCACTTATTCCAATGGAGTGGAAAGTAGAAAATTGGAAAGCTTTTTTTTTAATTTTGTCTTCCTATTCTGGTCCGGAATTTCTGGTATTTTTGGGACCATGGCTTAAAACAAACAATAAAACTTTTCGCTATTTGTCTTACGGCAACGCTCTCACCGTTGTAGAGTATGTATTCCTATTTATAGCATCCCTATTTTTTTTCGGTTCCAATTATTTAAGTAAAACTCAATATCCAATTATTAATATGTCCCGTTATTTTCAAAACCCAGTGTTTGAACGAATAGATATGATCATGCTTTCCTTTGAATTATTTAACCTAGTTTTTGCAGTTTCTCTATTTCTACTATTGTTTTATGGAGCATCTAGAATAGCTTTTGGTAAATTGAGCAAGCCAACCAGTGGAAAAGGTTTATTATCCAATGTTTTCCTTATATTTATCGGAATGGTTCTTATGAATGAATTATTTTGGAAGTCTGAGGAGAAGCAGAACTTTTTACTTAATCTCCAAATTATAGCTGGAAGCATAAGCTATTTTCTTGTTCCACTTGTTATTGTTTTAGTAATGAAAAAAAGGGGAGTTAAAAAAAGTGCGTCTACATAAAAAGATATGTAATAGATTAATACTTCTTTTTATGACTATTTGTTTATCTGGCTGTGCCCCTTTTACCGAAAATAACCTTATTGAAGAAATTTCTCCCGTTACCTTTTTGGCAATTAGTAAGGGGGATACAGGGAAATTAAAAGTCAGTACAATTTTGCCTCCTCTAAGTAAAGAAAAGAAGTTTGTTATGTCGCAAGAAGTCAGCTTATTAAAGGAGGGAGTACAGAAGTACGATTTAAACTTCTACCAGGAAATTAAATTCGGACAAATGCGGATGCTGGTAATTAGTGATGAACTTGGAAGAGACGGCATTATGTCCATTATAAATGTATTATTGACTGATCCGGATATTTCTCCGAGAATCTATTTAGTAATCGTAAAAGGAAATTTTGATGAATACTTGGAAAGTCAATTGGACAAAGATGAAAACTTTGATTACTCGTTTTACCGTATGCTGAAGCATTATGAGGAAAAAAACCAAGGACAATTAACTGTCGTTAATCTTCATCAATTTAAAAATTTGCTCTATACTCCTTATTCAGATCCTTTTTTGCCTGTATTCAAAATAGATGAGGATGGGGTCAACTATGAAGGTACAGCCTTGTTTAAAGATGACAAGCTAGTTGAAACTATTTCATCTTTAGATGATCGTATCTTCCAGCTGATAAACAACGATCACTACTTAGCTGTTTTACCGATTCAAAAATTTGAAATTGTACTGGGTCGTGTTAGATCTAAAATAATAGTAGATATCGATAGCAGCTATTCTACAATGACCTATACCGTGACTATAGACACTAGGGTTGAGGAATACCGGGGAGAGAAGCAATTATTTGACCCAAAGCAGTTAGAAAATATGAAAAAAGATATCGAAACCCATCTTGAAAAACAAACACATGAACTAGTTAAAAAGATGCAAGAATTGAAAGTGGATCCATTACAGCTTGGCATACAAACAAAAAGACCATTCTCAAAACCAATGGAAGAAAAAAAATGGATTGAAATGTTTGAGAAGATGAACATTAAAATAAAATACAATATTAATATTGATCCTTTGACGGATGCAAATTCATAAAGGCAAAACCTTTAATTTTTCCTATTGGACAACTTATAAAGTAAACAAAATGCCCTAGAATCCAACGATTCTAGGGCATTTTGTTTACTTGACCGTTCAGTTATTCTCCGAAAGTCTAAGTGGGGCCACAACAGTGGCCATTTCTGAATAACACTACTTTAAACGTTGATATATCAAGGGTTGAGAGAATCGTAGAGTTCTACTCTCGTTAATAGTTCGATATCAAAAAACCCTAGTATTGTTGATTTCCCAACCTACTAGGGTTTTTTATTTATTATTTAATTTAGGTAATTTAATACTTTCCCTACAACTTCTTCTCCAGCATGAACCCATCTGTTTTTATTTATGATTGGTGCATCCTTATCTTTTGGTTCTTGGAACTGATTAAATCCAGTCGCATCAAGTAAAGAATTTTCGTCATAATCAAGACCACAATGAACAACATGTTTTATAACATAAGGTGTTTTAAATCTTATTTCTGCATTGTACGAATCAAGTTCTCCTTGCGTCACTACGAATGGTAATCTTAAATAGATTGTATCACAGTCTTTTTTCACTAATATTGCATCAAAAAATCCCCGATCATATTCCCAGTAGCCACCTAGGCAGAAGCCATGATGTTTCAGTTTATCACGTAAATAACCAAATTTCGCTTGTTTTCCATCTAGTTCTGTTTGTAATGTTATCATTAGTGAGTTCGCCTCCATTTGATTCTCTTTAATAGAATAGACAAAATGACATTTACAAATACGCTATCCTTATAATTTTTCAAAGTCATTATCATTCTTAAGTAAAGTATTCTAATTTGGCATCCGGGAAAAATTTCTCCATGTAGGAATATAAATGTTCCTTTATATCGTCTTCCTCTTCTTTTTGATAGATGTATTTACCAATCCCATATTTCCCCCACTTGTACCTTCTTTTCTCCTCATCTAATTCGAGCTTTGTCATCGGATAATTTTTTTCAATTACTCGTTTTGCAGGCTTCGTGAACCGATGTTGGATAAATTCAAAAGTGAGATCTTTTTTAGCTACGGATGGTAGCTCTGCTGCTAAACGCTCGAACATTTGATGATATCCTTCTTCCCAACCTTCATGAAGATATATTGGTGCAACGATAAATCCAAGTGGATATCCTGCTCTTGCAACTTTTCCTGCGGCTTCAATTCTTTTCTCTAAAGGTGAAGTGCCAGGTTCAAAGTTCTTAATTATATAATCTGCATTAACACTGAAACGAAATCTCGTTTTTCCATTATGTTTTGCATCGAGTAAATGGTCTACATGATGGAATTTCGTAACAAATCTCAACTTTCCTAGTTCCGTATTGCCAAAATGTTCAATTGCTCTTTTTAAAGTATGTGTGAGGTGATCAATTCCAACGATATCTGACGTACAAGAAGCTTCAAATCTTGTAATTTCAGGTGCTCGTTCTTCCATATATCGATCGGCAGCTTCAAGTATTTCCTCCACATTCACATATGTGCGTATATACGGTTTACTTCCCATTGTGGTTTGTAAATAACAATAATGACAATGACCCATACAACCTGTAGCAAATGGTATAGCATATTCGGCAGAAGGTTTCGAAGTATCAAATTTAAGTGTTTTTCTAACACCTACCACAAGCGTTGATTTTGCAACTCGATATTTCTGAAGTTCATTATCACCCGGTAAATTCCGGATCTGATTATGTGATGTCGTTTCTCTAATTTCAAGATTCATCTTTTTAAACTTTTCGTAAAGCTCTTTTCCTAAAGGGTATTCAAGAGCTTTTGGTTCGAAATAGACGAGCCTTGGCATAAATGGTTTATTCATTAGTTAACCTCTTTTTAGTTATTGCCATAGTAATAATTATAGGATTGATTTGCTTCTTCTTCTGTCGCGTATAGTGCCAGCTCATTCGTAATTGGATAATACGTTTCATATAGGAACAGTGCTAGCTCACCATCTTTCTCTGGATTATGAACGACAGCTGCTTCTTGAATATTTGCTACATCTTGGGTATGAGGATTACGATAAAAAACATAGACAATATCTCCTGCCTGGAATGTTTGATTTTCCATTGTTTCACCTTTTCTAAGAAATTTACTTATAGTAGAATTTTGGCTTTATGTTGAAAAAATATGTTTTCAACATTATGGAAATTTAGTGACTATCCAATTTACGCTGTATTTAAGAAAAAAAACTTCTGCTTACAAGACAAAAAAATAGGCCGAAATTCGGCCTATTCCTCTTCTTCGCTATTTTCATTGTCTTCTATTTTTTCGACTTTTATAAAATTAATCTGATGATCTTCTTTTTCGTAAATGGAAAACTGGTAACCAGCATATTGGATACTCGTTGTTTCATCAAGATCCAAATCTTGATTGTAATACCATCCACCAATTGTATCGATATCTTCGTTATTAAATTCAATGTTTAGTAAATCTTCAATATCATCGAGTAATACACTACTATCGAAAACATAGCTTCCTTCTTCCATAACCCTTACATCAGCAATTTCGTCATCATCAAACTCATCATGGATATCACCAACGATTTCTTCAATGATATCTTCAAGTGTAACAAGACCCGCTGTCCCACCATATTCATCTATTAAAATCGCAATAGGTGTTCGCTCTTTTTGCATACGTACTAATAAATCATTTATTGGTGTTGAATCAAGCACCTTAATAACAGGGTTAATAAATTCTTCTAAATTAAACGTATCTGGTTTTATACGATTATTCATACCCTGTGTTAAGAAATCCTTGATGTTCAAAAACCCAATAATATTGTCACGGTCCCCTTCAAATATAGGATATCGAGTATATCTTTCTTCAGATACAGTTGTTAGTAATTCTTCGAAAGTAACATCTTTAAAAAATCCTACCATTCTCGTTCTTGGAACCATAATCTCACGAGCAATTCGTTCATCAAACTCGAATACATTATTTACATAATTAAGTTCGTTTTGATTGATTTCACCATTTTTATAACTCTCGGTAAGTAACAATCTTAGTTCTTCTTCTGTATGGGTAAGTTCATGTTCATTGGCAGGTTTCATACCAAAAATACCAATTAAAACACGTGCAGATCCATTTAAGAACCATATGAATGGAAAAAGAATCTTATAAAATATCATTATTGGTTTTGAGAACAATAATGTGATCTTTTCCGCTTTTTGAATAGCAACAGACTTCGGTGCTAATTCACCTACAACTACATGGAAAAATGTTGCTAGGGCAAATGCACCCGCAATAGTAAAGTAATGTACATAATCTGGACCTATACCAATTGCAGAAAACATTGGTTCTAGAATAAATTCAAAGGTTGATTCACCAACCATACCTATTCCTAAAGCTGTAACGGTAATACCCAATTGACAAGCCGATAAGTATTCATCCAGATGTGTTGTAACATGCTTTGCTGCAATAGCGCTTTTGTTCCCTTCTTCAACTAATTGGTCAATTCGAGAAGATCGAACTTTAACGATGGCAAACTCTGTTGCAACAAAAAATGCGGTTAAAATAATTAATACTATAAAAATGGTTAAATTTAATGCGGTCAACTAGTCGTCTTACTATTAAGTAAGACTCCACCTCCTAAGGTAATATAAGTTTTTATCAATGTATTTTTGAATTTTACGAATATTTAATGTTTGGTCCCCAACAAACACACCCCAATTCTTTACAATATAGATAATAGGATATCGTGATTTAACATCTAAATCAAATATTCTAGTCTGATATACATAATATCTTCAAATTTTATCCTTATTTTTTATTTAAGAATAAAAAAATAGAAACCAAACTAAAAGTGATTCGTATATAAAATTTCTAGTGAAAAAGACACGAATGACTAATTACGCTACTTATCTTAGACTGACCATATATCAAATTAACTTCCAATATCTTAGCACTTTCATACAAATAAATTAATTTGTATTCAATTTTTTTATTTTTCGTACACAAAATTTTATATTTCGTGTACACATTTTATCCTATGTACACATAATGCTGTCAATAATGCAAAAAACCTTTTCAATTAGATAATTGAAACTTATACTACTTATTAATGGGGAGTTTTTTACTATATAGGAGTCGATCAGATTGAAGAAAAAAGACATGCATGCATACACTTACGCATATGAAACTTTACGCGATCAAATATTTAATGGGGATATTGAGCCACAAACTAAATTAACTGAAGAAATGCTTGCAGATAGATTGGGCATTAGTAGAACACCCATCCGCTCTGCAATTGCTAAACTTGAACAAGAGGGCATAATCCGTAACAAACGAGTTTATATTCCAACTGCTACTGACATGCATCACATTTTCCAAGTACGCATGTTATTAGAGGGTTATGCTGCTAAATATTGTTCAAATTTCATTTCTGAAGATGCGTTAAACCGTTTAAAAAATTGTGTGGAAGTTGGATTCAACGGAACAACAGAAGAGGTAATGAAAGCGAATCATGTTTTTCATCAAATTATTGTACAGGAAACAAGAAATCCGCTCATGATTGAAATTATTGATAAAATGCAGTCCATCATTTATTTATTTAGAAAGATGGTTGTACAGCAAAAGAGACCGCATTTGTTTGATGAACATGCAAAAATTTATAAAGCAATTGAAGAACATAACGAACAATTAGCTCAAGAATTGATGATTGAACATTTAAAGAAGGATCTTGAGTTTAGTATAAGTAGGATTACTCATTAATGTTTTATATAAGATAAGACGACTCGTTGTGAGTCGTCTTTTTTCTTTAGTTGAATTTCACCATATGATATTTTTTCTTTCCACGTCGGATGATTGCGAACTCATCTTCGAGACGGTCTTTACTGTCTACTACATAGTCCAGATCCGTTACTTTCTCTCCATTAATGGAAATTGCACCATTTGTTACATCTTCACGTGCTTGACGTTTCGAAGATGAAATATTTGCTTCTACTAAAACATCCACAATATTTTTATCTTCTTTTGGAAGTTCTGATGATGGCACATCTTTAAATGCATTTTTCATCTCACTTGCAGATAAAGTTTTTAAATCGCCAGAGAATAATGCATCTGTAATACGTTTAGCAGTTTCTAGTGCCTCTTCCCCGTGGATTAAACGAGTCATTTCTTCAGCTAATGTTTTTTGCGCTTTACGTAAATGTGGTTCTTCTTGAACAGATACTTCTAATGCTTCAATTTCTTTACGACTTAAGAAAGTAAAGATTTTTAAGTATTTGATCACATCAGCATCTGCGGAGTTAATCCAGAATTGGTAAAATTCATAAGGTGTTGTTTTCTCAGGATCTAACCAAACTGCTCCACCAGCTGTTTTACCAAATTTCGTACCATCTGCCTTCGTTACAAGCGGAATCGTAATTCCAAATGCTTTTGCATTTTCGTCGTGTGTTTTACGAATCACTTCAAGACCTGTTGTAATATTCCCCCATTGGTCAGAACCACCTACTTGAATTCGTACATCATAATGATCGTATAAATGATTGAAATCAAGTCCTTGAATTAATGTATAGGAAAATTCTGTAAAGGAAATACCTGTATCAAGGCGAGAAGCAATTGTATCTTTGGCTAACATGTAGTTAACGTTAATCAATTTTCCATAATCACGCAGAAAATCAATAACGCTCATTTTTCCAACCCAATCAAAGTTATTCACTAGTTGAGCACCATTGCCATCTTCACCAAAGTCAAAAATACGTTCCATTTGTGCTTTTAACCCAGCTACGTTACGTGCAATTTGTTCTTGAGTTAATAGGTTACGCTCTTCTGAACGGCCAGATGGATCTCCAATCATTCCTGTTGCTCCACCTACTAATAGAATTGGACGGTGACCAGCTTGTTGGAAACGGCGTAATGTTAAAAGTGGTACGATATGACCAATATGCATAGAGTCCGCTGTTGGATCGACTCCTACATATAAAGATACTTTTTCATCATCAAGAAGTTTTTCCATACCTTCCGCATCTGTTTGTTGATATAACAAACCTCGCCATTGTAAATCTTCAATTAATGCATTTGCCATTTGAAATTCCTCCTTCTTAAGTAACTATTGATAGATTTTTTATACAGCTTGAGGTAGAAAGAAGTTATTTAGTCATGTCAAACTGAATTCACATATGTGGATTCTATCAAAAAAATTTTCAGCCGCTAAATAAAAAAGCCCCTACATACAAATCCTAAAATTTGTATGCAGGGACGTTAATAATAAATTAAACGCGGTACCACCCAGCTTGAAGAATAACCATAACATTCTTCCACTCATCAATGTCTTATCGCGACTTTCACGTTCAAGCTCCAAGAACGTAATTCATGTAATTCACTATGACTAGCTTGCACTAACCGCTAGCTCTCTTAACAGGGAATGAACACATTACTTCAATCTTTTCACTGCTTGAAAAAACTATAATGATTATTTTACTTCTTTTTGTCACATTGTCAATAAATTGATTACTGAATATTAGAATTATGCTATAATAGACAAGATTTTAGGGGGTCGATAAAGTGGATGAAATTAAAAAGCGTATCGAACAACTCAATGAAAAAATCGAATTATTGTCTACTTCTGAGCGTTCACGCCCGCTTCGAATTGGTATAAGAGTTGTATGGAACTTATCTTTATTATTTCTTTTTATAATTATTACAGGGTTTGTATTTGTTGGTGCTGTTGGTGCAGGTTACTTTGCATCATTAGTAAAGGACGAGCATTTGCAAACTAAAGAAGAGATGTTATCTCAAATTTATAATTATGAAGAAACAAGTGAAATCTACTTCGCAAATAATATTTACATAGGTAAACTTCGCACAGATTTAGAACGTAGAGAAACAACATTAGATCAAGTTTCTCCGCTTTTAATTAATGCGGTACTTGCGACAGAAGACGAATATTTCAGAGAACATAATGGAATTGTTCCAAAAGCTGTATTACGAGGATTATTACAAGATGTATTAAGTATGAGTACTCAAACAGGTGGATCTACCTTAACGCAACAGCTTATTAAAAATCAAATCTTAACAAATGAAGTTTCTTATGAACGTAAAGCTCGAGAAATCTTACTTGCTTTACGACTTGAGAAGTTTATGACAAAAGATGAAATTTTAGAGACATATCTAAATATTATTCCTTATGGTCGAAATTCATCGGGACGTAATATTGCTGGTGTAGAAACAGCTGCTCGCGGTATTTTTGGTATAAGTGCAAAAGATTTAAATTTACCACAAGCCGCATACATTGCAGGTATTCCCCAATCTCCTTTTGCTCATACACCTTTTACCCAATACGGGAAATTAAAGGATGAAAAAGGTTTACAAAAAGGAATTGAACGTATGGAAACTGTATTATCTCGTATGTTAGAAGTTGGGTATATTACAGAGTCTGAGTATAATGAAGCTATTTCATATGATATTACGAAGGATTTCCGTGAACCTGAACAACTAGCTAGAGATAACTATCCTTGGTTAACATATGAGTTAGAAAATCGTGCAATACGAATTATCGCTGAGATATTAGCCGAAAAAGATGGAATCGATCCAAAACGTTTCGAAGAAGAAGATAACTTACTTAAAAAATATGAAATACTTGCTGACCGTGACATTCGTTCAAGCGGTTACCGTATTTATTCGACAATTGATAAAGAAATGTACGATGCTATGCAAGAAGCTGCCAATAACTTTAACTATTATGGACATACATTTACTAGAACTGAAATAGATCCAGATTCTGGCGAAGAATATGAAGTACAAATTCCAGTGCAAGTTGGTGGAATGCTAATTGAAAATAAAACTGGAAAGATACTAAGCTTTGTCGGTGGCCGTGATTTTGATATTAGCGAATTGAATTACTCAACACAAGCTTACCGCTCTAATGGTTCAACAATGAAACCACTACTTGCATATGGTCCAGCAATGGATTATGGGCTAATCGGAGCAGGAAGTCCTGTAGTGGATGTGAAGTTTACACTTCCAGGATGGGAACCTAAAAACTATTTAGAAAATGAAGAACGAGGAATCATGCCTGTAAGGGAAGCTTTAGCGCATTCACAAAACCTAACTGCACTCAGATTGTATGATTCTATACTAGATCAACGTCCTGTTACTTATTTAGAGAAACTAGGCTTTTCTAAAATAGTACCTGTCGATTATGAAAGTATAGCTATAGCGATAGGTGCCATGACAGTCGGTACAACTGTAGAGGAAAACACAAATGCTTATACAGCCTTTGCAAACAATGGAAAGTTCGTCGATGCATATATGATTGAAAAAATTGTAGATGTTGATGGAAATATTATTTACGAACATGAATCTGAAGCAGTTGATGTGTATACTCCAGAAACGGCATATATGATCACTGATGCATTACATGATGTATTGGAATATGGTACTGGTGCTAGAGCAAATAGTTTATTGAAATTCTCATCTGACTTTGCAGCTAAAACTGGTACATCCCAAAATTATCGAGACGTGTGGTTTGTTGGTTACAATCCAAATATTTCACTTGGATTATGGATGGGTTATGACGATATTAAAGAAGCACGTTCGTTAAACCAGTTTAACAATACGTATTATCAACCAAGTACACGCGTTAATATGCTTTGGGCAAATTTAATGAATGCAGTATATGACGTAAACCCAGAGTTGATTGGAACTTCTGAAAAATTCACACCTCCTCCTGGAGTAGTGAATGCAGCATTCTGTGGAATATCCGGACTTGCTCCATCAGATGCATGTACAGAAGCTGGTCTTGTAAAATCAGATTTATTTAATAAAAACTTTTTACCAACTAAACTAGATGATAGTTTAATTCAATCATCAACTGTTATGATTGATGGAACTGCATACGAGGCATTAGATTCGACACCAAGAGAATTTGTAACGGAAAACGGAATTGGTTTAAATCCTGACTTTATTAAACGTATGCTTGGAAGATTAGGCGGAGATGGTTCAAAATTATTACCGAAAGAATCTTCACTAAGTGAAAAAGTAGTTTCAACGGCAACATTAGAACCAGCTAATGGAAATCCACCAGCAGTTACTGCTACTTTACAAGGTAATATAATTACATGGACTAAATCGGCTGCCAATGACGTAATTGGTTACCGAGTATATAATGTTACAAATGGTGAACGTACAATATTTGCTACTATTAAAGATGGCGAAGAACTTCAATATACTATTGGAAATGGTTCCTATATGGTTGTTGCAGTAGATATTACCGGATTAGAATCAGCAAATTCTAATCCAATTACAATAGAAGATCCCGGTGATATAAACTTACCAGAATTACCTGGAGATGTAATTGAGGGTGAACCTGGTACAAATCCTGGTAATGGAAATAACGGTGATAATCATAATGGTGGCAACAATAATGGTGACAATGAAGACGGAGATATTGACTTGATTGATGACCTTATTAATCAAGGCCGGAATTAAATAAATCAAAAGCTTCTAAGCAACTTATTATTGTTCTGAATAAATTTAGATTTGTCCTCGAGGTGATATGGCTTCGAGGACATTTTTTTGATTTTCTTGTGAAGAGTGGTTTCTCGAGGACAGTTTTCTCTGAATTTCACGAATCTTGTCCTCGAGAATCTATAAATTAATCATCACTCAATTACTTTAAAAAACTCGCCATCATTAATGGCGAGTTTTTTTGTATATTATTTATTTCACTAACTGTGAAAGCACTACACTTTCTAATATGTTAATTGCTTGATCGATTTCTTCATAGCTTACTGTTAAAGGTGGTAATAGTCGTAAAACATGTGCACCTGCACTTACTACAAGTAAGCCTGCCTCTTCAAGTTTTGAGACGAATGGTGCCACTTCTACATCCCCGAAGTCGATTCCAATCAGTAACCCTTTTCCACGTACTATAACCGGTTCATTTGAAAAGACTTCATTTAGTTTATTGACTAAATAAGCTCCTTTTTCTTTTACTTCTTCTAAAAATAAATCTTGGAACACAGTATCGATAACCGCTTGAGATACAGCTACCCCTAACGGATTTCCACCATATGTTGTACCATGAGATCCTGGGCTAAAGGTATCGTATAGTTTAGACGTACCTAGTACGCCTGCAAATGGGAACCCTCCCCCTAATCCTTTAGCCATAGAAACTAAATCAGGTTTAAGTGCAGTTTGTTCAAATGCAAAGCGTGTTCCAGTACGTCCGATACCTGTTTGAACTTCGTCTACAATTAATATAATATCGTTTTCAGAACAGATTTTTTGGATTGCTTCCGCAAATTCATCGGTAATTGGGTTTACCCCACCTTCACCTTGCACTACTTCTAACATAATTGCAGCGATTGAATCATCAATTGAATTTTCTAAACGTTTTACATCATTAAAAGGTAAATATGTGAATTGATCTACTAAAGGACCAAAACCTTTATGAATTTTTTCTTGTCCAGTTGCAGACATAGCACCAAAAGTTCGGCCATGGAATGAATTTTCAAAAGTAATAATATGATGTTTTCCTGTATGTTTTCTCGCCATTTTTATCGCGGCTTCATTTGCTTCGGCACCACTATTACAGAAAAATGCGTGATCCAAATGTAAATCTTTAACTAACGATTCAGCAAGTTTTACTTGGCCAGGACTCTCAAACAAATTACTTGTATGCCAGATCTTTTCACTTTGTTCTTGTAATGCTTTAACTAGTGAAGGATGTGAATGACCTAAACATAATACCGCAATCCCACTAGTAAAATCTAAATAACTTTTCCCTTCACTATCTTTGACAATTGTCCCCTTACCTTCTACTAAACTAATTGGTCTTCTAGAATAGTTGTTAAACAATGCGTTCATTTGACTCGACTCAACTCCTGTCTTAAAATTTTTGTTCCAATTAAACGATCATTCACAATTTGAACTGAAGGAATTCCAGCATTTAATACTTGGATTGCCCCTTGTACTTTAGGAATCATTCCTCCATATATATGGCCTTCTTCAATCCATTTATCAATAGCCGCTATTGTTGCTTGCTGTTGATATTCTTCTCCAATTCTTATACCTGAAACATCTGTTACTAGTAATAAACTTTCCGCATTGACTGCTAGTGCAACTTCACTTGCAACTGTGTCACCATTTATATTAAGACCTTGACCATCCATCGTTACTCCAATACAAGCAATAACTGGAACAATTCCTTGAGAAAGTAGCGTTTGTAATAACGCAGTATTTACTTCTATCACTTCTCCAACATAGCCATACGTTTCTTGATCCAAGTAATCTGCATGTATGAGAAATTGGTCATATCCACTTAGTCCAATTGCAGAAATGCCAGCTTTGTTTAATTCAAACACGAGTTTAGGATTCACTTTTCCTATTAAAGTGGATTGCACTATACCAAGTGCTTTCTCACTTGTTACACGAATACCATTCAATGAGTGCGACTCTACATTTTGATTTGCCAATTCTTGATTAATTGCAGGTCCTCCACCATGGGTAATGATGATGTTATACCCTTGTTCTTGCAATAATTTAAAATTGGAAAAGAAGGCTTCATTTAAGCCTTCTAAAGTACTTCCCCCAAGTTTGATAACTATGGTTTTACGAGCGGTAGGATGCGTTAATTTGGACGTAGTCATAAGTTAAATCACACCCCCAAGCAAATCCATGACCAATTCCTTGTTCAAGTGAAACGTAAATTTTCACTTCATTGGCCTTTAAGATTTGAATTAACTCTTCTTCGGAGAACGGTACCGGTTCCCCATGTTCAACCATTAATGCATTACCAATTTTGATTGTGATTTTTTCTGGATCCACCGTTGCACCACTATACCCTACAGCAGCGATGATACGTCCCCAGTTTGCATCACAGCCAAATACCGCTGTTTTTACTAATGGAGAACCAACAACTGTTTTAGCAATTTTAATAGCTTCTTCATCTGAAATGGCGCCTTCAACTTCTACTTCGATTAATTTCGTTGCACCTTCACCATCTCTAGCGATGGATTTAGCTAAATCTTCGCAAACAGCTTTTAATGCATTGTAGAAGTTTTCCCAATCAGGATGTAATGGACTTAATGGTTCATTGCCCGCTAAACCGTTTGCCATCACTAACACTGTATCATTAGTAGATGTATCACCATCAACTGTAATGGCATTAAAAGTCTTATTTGTAATTTCAGATAAAGCCTTTTGTAATTCTTCTGATTCAATTTTGGCATCCGTTGTGATAAACCCTAACATTGTCGCCATATTTGGTTCAATCATTCCTGATCCTTTAGCAGTACCTGCAATTTGCACTTCTTTTCCATCAATAACCGTGCTATATGCAGTGTTTTTCATAACTGTATCTGTTGTCATAATTGCTTGAGAAAAATCAATGGCATTTTCTAAAGATTGACCGATTTCAATTATCTCGATTCCCTTACGAACCGGATCCATTTTCATTAACTCCCCTATTACTCCAGTTGATGCAATACCAACTAATGAAGGGTCGATTCCTAACTTAGTCGCAGCAAGTTGTTGCATTTCATATGCATCAGCAATCCCTTGTTTACCTGTACATGCATTTGCATTCCCTGAGTTAACAAAGATTGCTTGCATTTTTTTCGTATTGTAAACTACTTCTTTTGTAACTTTTAATGGTGCTGCTTGAACTGCATTTGTTGTGAATACTCCAGCTACACTAGCTGGTACTTCACTTACTAGTAGAGCTAAATCTTTTTTCTTATGTTTAATTCCACAGTGAATACCTGCTGCCTTAAATCCCTTTGGTGAAACGATATTATTACTTGAAATTCTTTTTAGTTCATAACCTGTTGTCCCCATAAATTTCCCCCCAATGATCAAATTCGTCCTATCGTATTTGAGCCAAGATTAAATGAAATATTTTATTTTACTAATAGAATTTTAGATTTAAATGTATTAGATAAATAAAGGCACGACATCTAAGCCGTAAGATTGAGGCAAACCAAATTGAACATTCATATTTTGAATTGCCTGACCTGCTGCACCTTTTACTAAATTGTCAATTACACTTACAATCGTTACGCGATTCGTTCTTTCATCTAGCTTTACTGTAATATCACAGTAATTTGAACCTTTTACTCGGTTTGTTCCGAATGATGATGCACCATTGATAACCCTTACAAAAGAATCATTTTTATATGTTTCTACTAAACATTCATACAATTGATCAGTCGTAACTCCTGATGTAACTGGCGTATACGTAGTTGATAAAATCCCTCTCGTCATCGGCACAAGATGTGTATTAAAAGTAATGTTTGTATCAATTCCAGTAAATTGTTGAATTGCTTGCTCAATTTCTGGAATATGCTGATGTTCATTTACTTTATAGATGGTGAAGTTTTCATTTGTTTCACTAAAATGAGTGAATTGTGAAGGTTTATTTCCTGCTCCTGAAATCCCACTCTTTGCATCTATGATTAATAAATTCGGGTCAATTAAATTTTCTTTAATAAACGGCAGAATGGATAATAATACAGCTGTTGGATAACAACCAGGATTCGCAATAATACGCGCTTCTTTTATCTGTTTTTCATTCCATTCCGTAAGTCCATATACACTTTCTTGTAGCAGTTCAAAAGGTGCTGGATCTTTTTTGTACCACTGTTTATATAAATCTGGTTGTTTTAATCGGTAATCCCCAGATAAATCGATTAATTTAGGGCCACTTCCAACTAATGGAGGTAATAATGTACTTGTTACTCCAGTCGGCGTACTAGTAAATACAACATCGAATTCAGCTAATGTTTCTTGATCGATTTTCTTCAAAGAATTGTCATGTATTGTGAATAGATGGCCAAATCGTGAAGAAAAAATCGTCCCCTCATCTGAAGATGTAAATAATTCAATCTTCTCGACTTCCGGGTGTGTATGTAATAAACGTATTAACTCTAATCCTCCATATCCTGTGGCACCAATAATTCCAACCTTCATTCCGTTCACTCCTTAAACAAGTTATAGTTAGTATAGTTCTGTATATTTATTAAGTCAACTGCATTTTTATATATTTTTTATTATAATTTGAATTTTTAGAAATAGTTCACAAGCATGTTATCCTTGAAAACAAACTATTTATTGATAAAAATTAAAAGGTTATTAAGAAAATCGCTACTTTTGTCGTTTATTTAACAATGTATAAATATAAGTCCAAAAGTGGATGTCGTGATTGTATTCATATCCAAAATTTATAATATAATGGTAATATCATGCTCAGGTGGTGTTCGAGGTTTTATGAAACATATTAAAAATTATTATTGTGAAGAAATGGAAACGAGGCATGGGAGGGTTATTATTGAAGGACCTATCCACTCAGAGCAACTCGCACAATATTTATTTCACGAGGATTTAACTTCTTTTAGACCACCAGAACAACAGAAGAAAGCCTTGGTTGAAATTGCTCGATTAGAAGAAGGACGGATCATCATTATTCGCAAAGAGAATGTGGTTTTAGGCTATGCCACTTATCATTATCCTGACCCGCTCGAAAGATGGGCGGAAGACAAAATCGAGAATATGATCGAATTAGGTGGGATTGAAGTCATCCCTTCATATCGTGGTTGTGGTGTAGGGAAAAAGCTTCTTGAAATTTCATTTAAAGGGGATGAAATGGAAGACTATTTGGTCATAACAACAGAATATTACTGGCATTGGGACTTAAAAGGCTCAGGCTTAACGATATGGGATTATCGAAAAATGATGGAAAAGCTAATGAGTTCCGTCGGTTTTAAGCCTTTTGCAACAGATGACCCAGAAATTACATCTCATCCTGCAAATTGTTTAATGGCTCGTATAGGGAAACGAGTCAATGAAGATACAATTGCACGTTTTGACCGTTTACGTTTTAAAAGACTATATAAGTAAGTCTTATAAGGGGGATACACAATGCTTGTTGAAGAAATTATGACAACTGAACTCATAACACTTTCACCAAACAGTACAATAAGTGAAGCTGTACAAATAATGAAAGATAACAAAATTAGACATATTCCTATTGTTGACGAAAACAAAAAGTTAGTTGGACTCGTTTCATCAAAAACATTAAAGAATGAAATATCATTAAATGCCATAACTGAAACAGGAACACCAATATCTGAAAAGAAGATTGAAGATGTTATGATTAAAAATGTTATCACAGGTCACCCGTTAGACTTCGTGGAAGAAATTGCGTTAACATTTTATGAAATGAAGATTAGTTGTTTACCTATCCTATCGGGTGGACAGTTAGTTGGTTTAGTTACTGCCTCTGATTTACTTTATACATATGTAGAGCTAACAGGTGCAAACAAACCATCCTCTAAAATAGACATTCGCGTGGAAGACCGACCTGGTATTCTATCAGATATTTTAGTAGTATTTAAAAAACATAATGCAAATGTTTTAAGTGTTCTTCTATTTCCTGATTCAAAAGATGAAAAATATAAAATTGTATCAATCCGAGTTCAAATTATTAACCCACTGTCTATCATTGAAGATTTGAAAAAAGAACAATTTAATGTACTTTGGCCAAATCTTCCTGGTATTTCACAATGAAAAACGCAGTATTTGTTTATTCACCAGAACAACTCGGATATAAATTCTCTGATTCACATCCATTTAACCATAAAAGACTAAAGTTAACTGTTGATCTATTAAAAAAGATTCAAGCTTTAAAAGATGAAGATATTATTCCTGCAAGAATGGCTACTGATGAGGAAATTGCTCTTGCACATGATAAAAGCTATATAGAAATTGTTAAACAAGCTGGAAAAGGATTACTAACTCCAGAACAGACCATACACTATGGCATTGGAACGGAAGATACGCCCATTTTCCCTAATATGCATGAAGCAAGTAGCTTTCTTGTTGGTGGTACATTACAAGCTGTCGACTATGTCATGCAAGGATTAAGTCGCCATGCTTTAAATTTAGGTGGGGGGTTGCACCATGGATTCTTTGGTCGAGCTTCAGGTTTTTGTATTTATAATGATAGTAGTGTAGCAATCCAATATTTACGAAAACATTATAATGTTCGAGTGTTATATATTGATACTGATGCTCATCATGGCGATGGAGTGCAATGGGCCTTTTATGATGATCCAAATGTATGTACACTATCTATTCATGAAACTGGTAGATATTTGTTTCCTGGTACAGGAAATGTTACGGAGCGTGGAAATGGTCCAGGATATGGGACAACCTTTAACTTTCCAGTCGATGCTTTTACAGAAGATGAAAGCTTTTTAATGATTTATGAAAAAGCAATGAAAGAAATCTTTGAATATTTTAAACCGGATGTTGTCTTAACTCAAAATGGTGCAGATGCCCACTATTTAGATCCATTAACCCATTTATACGGAACGATGAACATATATCGGGAAATTCCAAAACTTGCACATAGATTGGCACATGAATATTGTGATGATAAATGGATTGCTGTTGGTGGTGGTGGGTATGATGTTTGGCGAGTTGTACCGAGAGCTTGGTCTTATATATGGACAGAAATGAATGATCTCCCTACTCCTACTGGACCTTTACCAAAAGAATGGTTAGATCATTGGCAAAAAGAATCACCAGTTCCATTGTTTCCAAATTGGGAAGATCCAAATCCACTATATGAGCCCATTCCTCGAAAGCGTGAAATTGAAGAGAAAAATGCTCAAATGCTTGAGAAGGCATTGTCAATTATCCAAAGCAATCCATTTAAACAAAACTAAAAAGGATGTCCTTTCACTAGGTAGATAGAAACCTAGTTAGGACATCCTTTTATCTGTTTATCTTTTTACCGTTTGACGTTCTTCGATACGGTGTGGCAAAATAACCACTTGTTCTTCTACTTTTTCTTTATTCATAATTTTAGTTAATAAACGCATGGCAACCGCCCCAATATCATAAAGAGGGAAAACAACACTTGTTAGACGTGGACGTACCATTCTTGCTAGTTTTGAGTTTTCAAAACTAATTACTTCAATATCCTCTGGAACATTTTTCCCATCATCTTGAGCGCCGTGTATGATTCCGATTGCTAATTCATCACTTCCTGCAAAAAATGCAGTAGGCGGATTCTCTAGAGCACTTAATGTTTCCCATGCCTCTATTCCACTGTCATAAGAGCTTTCTTCAGAAACAATTAATTGCTCATCAACTTCAATATTTGCATCCTGTAATGCCTTTTTATAAGCCTCTAATTTATATTTTGAGTTAATCGTGTATGCTAGTGGACCTGATATAAATGCGATTCGTTTATGACCATTCGAAATGAGTAATTGTATAGCTTCATAGGATGCTTGGAAGTAATCAATGTTTACAGATGGTAATTCATTTGATTCATCAACTGAACCAGCTAGTACAATTGGTGCTGGCGAGTGCTTCATTGCGTGTAATAATTTATCTGTTACAGCATCACTCATCATTACAATTCCATCAACTTGTTTTCCTAACATTGTATCAAGAAGCGTTAACTCTTTATCTTCATTTTGGTCTGAGTTTGCCAAAATAATATTATATCGATACATAGTTGCAATATCTTCAATTCCACGGGCAGCTTCCGCGTAAATATTGTTTGAAATATCAGGAATGATCACACCAACAGTAGTTGTTTTTTTACTAGCTAGCCCACGCGCAACGGCATTTGGTCGGTAGTCTAATCGTTCAATTACTTCTAACACTTTTTTACGTGTAGACGGTTTGACATTTTGATTTCCATTCACTACACGTGATACTGTAGCCATCGATACATTAGCTTCTCGAGCTACATCATAAATTGTTACAGTCAAAAGTTCCGCCTCCTTTTAAATTTTTATTCCTTACATCATACGATATTCGTCTTTACAGTTTCAATGATCAATTTGTTTGCTGTAATTATATGGTATCCATTCTACCATAAATCGATATCCTTTTTATAAATAAAATGTTAAATTTATTGCACATTCGTGAATTTTTATCAAGATGAAATTTTATCCAATAACTGTTCCGATAAATTCGAAACTCAAATATAAAAAATGGACCGACCAGCAATTTACTGGTCGGTCCATTTTTTAAGCATTCAATTCATATTGCTTCATGAATTTTTGAATTTCTGAGAAGAATTGATTGAATTCTTGAATATCCATTTGCTGTTGTGAATCTGACAATGCAACTGATGGGTCTGGGTGAACTTCAGCCATTACTCCGTCTGCACCAATCGCGATTGCAGCTTTTGCACATGGTAATAGTAAATCTCTACGTCCTGTTGAATGAGTTACATCTACAAATACAGGTAAATGTGTTTCTTGTTTTAAAATAGGTACTGCAGAAATATCTAATGTGTTGCGTGTCGCTTTTTCATAAGTTCGAATTCCGCGCTCACATAACATAATATTTTCATTACCTTTTGACATGATATACTCTGCTGCATGGATGAACTCATCAATCGTTGCTGCTAAACCACGTTTTAATAAAACTGGTTTATTAGTTGATCCAACTGCTTTTAATAGTTCGAAGTTTTGCATGTTTCGTGCACCAATTTGAATTACATCAACATAATCTAATGCTTCTTCAATGTGAGCTGGTGTAACGATTTCTGTTACAACGGCTAAACCACATTCTTCCGAAACACGTTTTAAGATTTTTAAACCATCTAATCCTAAACCTTGGAAGTCATATGGTGAAGTACGTGGTTTATATGCACCACCACGAATAAATTTAAGTCCTTTAGCGCTGATCGATTCAGCCACTTTTGCTGTTTGTTCATAAGATTCAACAGAACATGGTCCAAAGATAAATGTTGGAGCACCCGACCCTACTGATTCACCGTTTATATTAATGACTGTATCTTCTGATTTTTTCTTACGTGATACAAGTAATTCTTTCTTCTTATCTACTTCTAATTGTTTAAGTGAAGTTTTAAAGATTTGTTTAAATATATAGTCAACCGTCATTTGATTTAACGGACCTTTATTGTTTTCTTTCAATAAATTTAACATATGGCGTTCACGAAGAGGGTCGTATCGGTTTACCCCTTGTTTTTCTTTGATCTTACCAATCTCATTTACAACCTCAGCTCGTTCATTTACTAAACGTAAAATCTCTAAATTTAGTTGATCTATCTGTTGACGCAATGCATCTAAATTTTGTTCGCTCATTCTCTTTTCTCCTCTCCCTGTATCCAACTCTTTCAGAAGTATGAAATCTATGGTACATTTTAAGATAATACATTTATTATAATCAAATTTTTCTAGAAAGTCACGAAAATAATTTAGCGCTTCAACTCGCTAAAGTTAAAATGGAAGAGGATGGATTGCAATGTCTGCAAAACTATTCGCATTAGATATTGGTACAAGGTCCGTTGTTGGAATCATTTTAGAAGAACAAAATAACCACTTTCATGTTGCTGATATCGTTATGAGAGAGCATAAAGAACGTGCAATGGTTGATGGTCAAATACATAATGTGCTCTATGTAGCGGAACTCATTAAAACGATTAAAAGTGAATTAGAGTTAAAACATGGTCCACTAACAAAAGTAAGTGTTGCTGCAGCTGGACGTGCGTTAAAAACTGAACAAGCAAGTGTAGCAGTATCGATCAAGAACCGACCAATCTTAACAGAAGAAGATATTAACCGGTTAGAGTTACAAGCGGTACAAGAAGCGCAAGCCCAATTACTATTACATAGTGAAGGTAATCAGTTAAACCATTATTATTGCGTCGGTTATTCTGTACTTTATTACAAACTTGATGGTGAAGAAATAGGAAGTCTTGTCGACCAACAAGGAGACGAGGCAACCGTCGAAGTAATTGCTACATTCTTACCTCGTGTTGTCGTTGAATCACTTATAGCGGCTTTAAAGAGAGCGGATTTAGAAATGGAAGCAATGACGTTAGAACCAATTGCTGCTATCAATGTATTAATTCCTACAAGTATGCGCCGGTTAAATGTAGCTCTTGTTGATATTGGAGCTGGTACATCTGATATCGCCATTACAAATGATGGTACCATTGTTGCTTATGGAATGGTTCCAGTAGCTGGAGATGAGATTACTGAAGCATTGAGTGATCATTATTTATTGGATTTTCCAGTTGCCGAAAAAACGAAAAGAATGCTAAATACCGAGTCAACTATCGTCATAGAAGATATTTTAGGTTTTAATCAAGAATATCCTCGAGAAGAAGTTATAGAAGCAATCCGACCAGCTATTAGCCATCTTGCCCAATCAATTGGAAAAGAAATATTAAATTTAAATAGCCAACGTCCACCTAAAGCAGTCATGTTAGTAGGTGGTGGTAGTCTTACTCCAATGATTACAAATGAATTATGTAAAGTACTTGAACTTCCGGATAACCGTGCAGCTGTACGTGGACTAGATGCCATTCAAAACTTAACAAAAGCACCGTCGATATCAGATTCTCCTGAACTTGTAACACCGATTGGCATTGCTATAGCTGCTAAAAAGGCACCTATTCAATACATGACTGTTACAGTAAATGAACAAGTGGTGCGACTTTTCGAATTAAAGGATATGACCGTTACGGACGCTTTTCTCGCGGCAAATATACAGGCAAAGCAACTATATGGGAAGCCAGGTAAGAGTATTTCCATCAAATTAAATAGACAGGAAATTGTTGTTCCTGGAGAGCATGGAAGTCTTGCAACAATCTATGTAAATGGAGAGATTGCTACAACGAAAACCATTATTAAACATGGCGATCAAATCGAACTGATTGAGGGGAAATCAGGAAAAGATGCTACTTGTAAAGTACGAGATTTATTAGATAATGCGCTGTTTAAAACGATTCAACTTCAGGACAAACCTTACACAGTCCAACCTAAAGTATTGTTAAATGGGCACCATACGAATCTAGATGTGATACTTAAAGATGGTGATGAGTTAACGATTGAGACAGTTGACACCATTGAAGAATTAATCAAACTTTACAATAAAGATCTGATACAAAACTTACAAAATTTTGTTGTCTCTGTTGATGGAAAACCTTTGTACCTACCTGAATTTACAGGGAAACTTTTCATCAATGGTAAGCCAGGTAAACTACATTACCAATTTTCTGATGGAGACAATATTTTTATTGAAAATACAACTTTACCAACAGTTCAAAAAATCGCTGATAAGTTAAACTTGAAAATCGAAGATAAAATTTTAGTTAAATTTCAAAATGAGGAACTACAGCTAAAAAGAAGTCATTTTGAAATATTAGTAAATGGGATAGTTTATCAATCAACTGCTGTTGTATTTAACGGAGCTGCGATTGAATTTAAGGAAAAAGAAAAGCAGCAAAAATGGATTTTTCAAGATGTATTCCGTTTTTCAAATTGGCAATTGCCTGCCCATTTTAAAGGTCAATTTACAATGATGAGAAATGGTGAACAAGCATCATTTGATAGTGAAATATTTGGTGGAGATCAATTAGAAATTATTTTAATTGAATCGTGATTATTAATATTACAACTACAAAAAAAGGTTGAATCCTTAAGAGAAATTGGCTTTCTCTTTGGATTCAACCTTTTTACATTCGATGTTAAATTGAAGATGGACGAGCAGCTTCAGAAATCTCAGTGCCCTCAATTTCATTTTCTATTAACTCTAAAGGCTCTTCACCTTCAGCAGATACTGTACCATCATCAAAAACTGTTGGTAATTTAGTTGTTTTTGATATTACTTTATCTACTAATTGAACAGATTGTTCTTTTAATTGATTTGATATTTTAACTGTTTTTTCTTTCGCAGTAGTAGATAGTTCTACTCCTTTATCGCGCAGAGTGATAGCTTGGCTAGCTACATCATTACGTAAATCTCTTCCCGTTTTAGGTGCAAGTAATAATCCTGCTGCTGCACCTACAATACCGCCAACAAGAGCACCAATAATGAAATCTTTCATATCAATTGTCTCCTCTTTGTATATTGGATCAACTGTTTCGTTATAACTCGGTGATAGATTAGATAGATTTTTCACTTCATTGTAATTTTGCTTTTCAGTTGTCATTAATCCCCAACCCCTTTAAGTTTTATTTATCGAAAATAGAAACAGAATCACCACAAGTATTACTTGTTAGTAGACTTTCGTTGTTTCCATTTATCAGCTAACTCAATTGCAATATTTCCCCATTGCACAACTTGAGCGATTTTTTCTTCATTTTTTTCAACTTCTGTCACAATGGATGTTGAGATTCTGTTGATTGATTGATTTAATCCATTAACAGAAGTACCAATGTTTTTCACAGCATCTACAACTGTATTTAATCTTTCTGACTTATTAGCTATATCTTCTGCCAAAGAATTTGTTTTTTCTAATAACGACGTTGTTTCACGAGTGATGCCTTCCATTTGTTTTTCAATCCCAGCAGCAGTACCCGCAATACTGTTTAATATATTTTTTAATGAGAATAGTGTTCTACCAATACTAATACATAATATTAGAAATGCAATTGCTGCTATTAATGCTGCGATGTATAAAATGACGATCATGCATTAAACCTCCTGTGGCTTGTTAGTATAATATTTCGACAAAACTGAATGAATTCCTTTTTCCGACATGTAAATTATCCTTTAAAATGGATATGTAAGGAAAAAACTCTTTAGATATCATACATTGAAAATACAATTATGGACAAGCAGAAGCTAATTATTTTGAGAAAAAACAGCCTACCTTAAAGATAAGCTGTCATTTTTTAGTCTTACATTCATCAAAAATACTTAAGATTCGCATCAATTAATTTTTAAGTAAATCCTCAAATGCATCTTGGAATTTATGAACATCACCAGCACCCATAAATAGGAACACTGCATTGTTATGTTTATTTAAAAATTCTATATGATCTAATTGTAAAACTTCGCTACCGTCAATAAGTTTTTTCAGATCAACAATTGTTAAATTTCCACTTTGCTCACGTGCTGAACTAAAAATATCACAAAGATATACTGCATCTGCTTGACTTAAACTGTCTGCAAAATCTTGTAAGAACGCTTCAGTTCGACTGAAAGTATGTGGTTGGAAAATTGCAATCAGTTCACGGTCTGGATACTTTTGACGAGCAGATTGAATCGTTGCTCTAATTTCCGTTGGATGATGCGCATAGTCATCTACAAGTACATTGTTACCAATTTTCGTTTCAGTAAACCTTCTTTTTACACCTGAATAAGTACTTAGTCTTTCTTGCACTAGTTCAGCAGGAATTTCTTCATAGTGGGATAACGCAATTACTGCTAATGAATTTAACACATTATGATCCCCAAACATAGGAATTGTAAATGTACTATAGAATTCATTTCGTACATAAACTTCAAAACTTGTGCCCTCAGTTGTTTTTACAATGTTTCTTGCTGCAAAATCATTTTGCGCATCAAAACCGTAATAAACCACAGGAACATTTGCTTGAATTTTTTGTAAATAATCATCATCACCACATGCAATAATAGCCTTTTTCACTTGTAAAGCTAATTGTTGAAATGCACTATATACATCATCAATATTTGCAAAATAATCAGGATGGTCGAAGTCGATATTTGTCATTACTGCATAATCCGGTTGATAAGCTAAAAAATGACGACGATATTCGCATGCTTCCATTACAAAAAATGTTGCATCTTGTTTTCCGGAACCAGTTCCATCCCCAATTAAAAAGGATGTTGGCTTATATCCACCAATCACATGACTCATTAAACCTGTTGTAGATGTTTTACCATGTGCACCTGTAATGGCAATGGATGTGTATTTTTTAATATAGTCACCTAAAAACTTATGGTAACGAATAACTTCAACGCCAATTTCTTTTGCTCGAACAATTTCTGGATGATCATCCGAAAAAGCATTTCCAGCAATGACTGTCAATCCTGGTTTAATATTATCAGGATCAAATTTTAATATTGTGATATTTCGATCCCTTAATGGCTTTTCTGTAAAATAATATGTTTCAACATCTGAACCTTGTACTTGTTCACCTGAGTCAAATAAAATTTGGGCTAATGAACTCATACCCGAACCCTTAATACCTGTAAAATGATAAATTGTCATACTGAAAACCTCCCGGGATGCTTAAATCTTGACCCCTATGATGAACTTTTTTAATTAATTTAGTAAGTAAATATAAATAAAATGATGTTTCTTTTGAACGGGGTACAATAATTCCTTCAATCAATAACAGACATGATAATACATAACAATGAGAATCTGCCTGCTTACCCTCTTAGTTTATTTTAGGTAAAAACCTATACCATTATAGCACTAAATTGGTAAAACTTTAAACGTACAATATTAGTTTACCTGTTCCGACGAATATTTATTAAACAAATTTAGACTATTTTAAAAAAAATGAAAGGGGCTTAAAAAGCCCTCTCATTAGTCAAACATTGACATTAAATCTGACTCAGTTATATACACTTCTCTAGGCTTACTTCCTCGTTGTTCTGAAATGAATCCATTCTTTTCAAGTAAATCCATCATACGTGCAGCACGATTATAACCAATATTATATTTACGTTGAATGGATGACGTAGAAGCGGTTCCTTGTTCATAAACAAATCGACAAACCTCTTCAAACAGTTCGTCATACTCCTCCACCGTTTCAGTCTTTTTCAACAATTCTTCATGTTCGAACATATAACTTGGCTTACCTTGACTACGGACATGTTCAATAATTTCTTCAATCTCATCGTCTGTAACAAAGGTTCCTTGAATACGAATTGGAGCACTCATTCCATTTCCTAAATACAACATATCCCCTCTACCTAAAAGGCGTTCTGCACCTTGACTATCTAAGATTGTTCTAGAGTCAATCTGCGAAGATACTGCGAAAGCTATACGTGTTGGGATATTGGATTTTATTAACCCAGTAATGACATCTACAGATGGTCTTTGTGTCGCAACAATTAAATGTATGCCACATGCCCTTGCTTTTTGAGCAATTCGTGCAATGGATTCTTCAACATCACTTGGCGCCATCATCATTAAGTCTGCCAATTCATCAATAACAATTAAGATATATGGTAATTTATTTTTATTACCATTCTTCTCAGCTTGCTTGTTATATCTAGATAAATCTCGAACACCTACATGAGCAAATAATTGATAACGACGTTCCATTTCTTCAACAGCCCATTTTAGTGCAGCAGTTGCAGTTTTTACATCTGTAATAACAGGGCTCACTAAATGAGGGATATTATTAAATGGTGCAAGTTCAACCACTTTTGGATCAATTAGCATTAATTTCAATTCATGTGGATCAGCTTTATACAATAAACTTACTAAAATGGAATTGATACATACAGATTTCCCTGATCCAGTAGCACCTGCTATTAAGCCATGAGGCATTTTACGTAAGTCAATTGTAATTGGCTTACCAGTTAAATCAAGTCCTAATGCAGCCTCTAACGGTGATTCCGAATGAGTGAATATATCACTAGAAACTACTTCTGAAAGTCTTACCGCTCGTGAAATACGGTTTGGTATTTCAATACCGATTGAACTTTTCCCAGGGATAGGTGCTTGAATCCGAATATCTTTTGCAGCTAATGCAAGCTTTAGATCATCCGCTAAATTTTTAATTTTACTTACTTTTGTCCCGTGACCCACAGTAATTTCAAATTGTGTAACTGCTGGACCTTGAACAATCGATTCAACTTGAGCTGTTACTTGGAAATGTGAGAGAGATTCAACTAAGTTTTCAGCTTGAGATTCCATCCATTCACGGTCTTCTGTCTTTTCTTCTGGTGGAACTAAATATTCATAAGCTGGTTTTTCATAAACATAGTTTGTTGTGATCTGTTCTTCATCATGATTTTCTGATATTGTTTCAATTTCATCACTTATCTCTGAATGATCACTCTCAACATTACCTACCGATTTTGTCACTACTATTGGTTCAACTGGCTTTTGCAATGCCTGTTTCATTTTCAATTTTTCTTTGTCTGATTTTAGCATGATTACGTTAAAAGGTAATTTACTACCTGATGACGCTTTTTCATTATCAATACCTGTATGATGAATTGATGATTTATCTTCTACTTTATTCAGATTATCCTCTAAAATTGATTCATTCGAAACAATTGTAGGCTCATCATTTTTTACTAACACTTCTTCAATGTTATTGAAATTATGATTATTGGATGCTTCTAATTTTGTTTGTGCTTCAAATTCTTCTTCCGTATCATAATATTCATCATCAAATTCTTCCAAATGTTCCTCGTAATCATCTTGAAGTTCTTCAAATGGTTCATCTTCAGTGAAATCATCATAATCTTGATCGTAATCGATTGACTCCAAACCATAAGATTCTTCTTCAAAGATTTCAAACTGATTAGTTTGTGAATCTTCATTAAACGAGATTTCACGATCTGCTAATTGTTGAACAAGTAACTGGCTCGTTTGATATTCTTCCTTATACGTTAGATTACGATTTTCTAAAATCATATTCTCTTGTAATGAAGACTGGTCATTCACTAATTGGACTTGTTCATTAACTACTTTTTCATCCTGTATATCATGAACTTCATGTTTAAACGTTAGTTCATCATAATTTGTTTTATACTGCACTGACTCATTGATTGTTTCATATAAATCTTTCACTTCTCTATTTCGAGTAAAGAGATCAGTACTAGCTATTTCTTTTTGTACTAATTCCGCTTCTTTTATTGCATTGTTCTTCTCTATCGGTAAGTTATGATCGATAGTTGTGCTATTAGATAATTCTTGCTTTTTATCTAGTAATTGATTAATAGGACTTGGTTTTCTAAAACCATGTACCGGCGAAGGAACTTGAGAAGGAGTAAATCTTCTGCGACTCTCAACTTGTTGAGGTTCAATTTCAATTTCAATTCGCTTCTTTGTTATATTTGCTTGATTATTCGGTAACGGTTTGTGCTTTATTGATTGCTTCAATTCAACTGGATTTTTCCGGACCGATTTTCCTTTTCCATTTCTTCGTTTTTCTAATAACTCTCGTATACCTGAAACTTCAACGTCATAAACGATACTACTTGGCATTGGATCATAATAGTTTTTTTCAACACGCTGAGTATGATTATTTATAGTTGGTTCAGGTTTTAACTGTTCTATTTCATCATCTGCAATAATAGGAAAACGGAATGATCGCCTCTTATTGGATTCATACGTTTCTTCTTGAATATCCATTTCTTCTAATTCTATATCTTCTTCATGGTCATTGTTTTCTTCATAAAAAAATCTACTAAATTTCTTTTTAAACCAGCTCATCATTATCACTCTCTTCTAAAACCTAACATTTCTATTATATGATAAGAATAATAGTGTTTGTAATTTACTTTTATGTATTATTTATCATGTGCTAATATGACTAAATTCCTGCAAAAAAAACCATATATTTATACCATATCATCTAATTGATAGATTAATAGTCAAAGCATACCATATAAATATTTCAATATGATAACAATGAATATACAATATAAATAAAATTGAGGATTTCTTAAAAGTCTTATTCGCAACTTTTAGGAAATCCTCTCGGAAAATTTTATAGATTTGTTGGTGTAACAAAAGGTGATCCAACTTCTGAATTGTCATCAAGAACTAGAATGCCTTTTACGCTTGGTGCATTAGGAATAGCTAATTCTCTAGCAGAACAAAGCATCCCTTCTGATGCGATACCTCTTAGTTCTGAATGTTTAATTACTAAACCAGAAGGCATAACTGCCCCGATTTTCGCAACAACAACTTTTTGTCCTGCTTCAACGTTAGGTGCTCCGCAAACGATTTGTAATGTTTCATCACCAACGTTTACTTTACAAACACTTAACTTATCTGCATCTGGATGTTTTTCTTTTTCTTCTACATAACCAACAACGAATTTTGGAGAGAAGTCCACATCTAATGATAGATCAACGTTATTTGCTACCATTGCTTTTTCAATGGCTTCTACAATTTCTTGAGTTACTTCCACATTTCCTTGTACATCTAATTTTAAATATTTACTTGCATTAAATAAGTTAAAGGCTTTCACTTCTTTTGTGGCTTCTTCTTTTAAGATAGCAAAGTCACCTTTTTTCTCTACTTCCGTTTTCACAATTGCTTCTGTAGCTAATTGAACTAATAATACGTCACCTACAAATGGTCTGTTGTAAGAAATAATCATTTTTTATCTTGCTCCTTATTCGGTTTATTTTTTGCTAGTATAAAAATTGGCTCTAATTCGCCATTTTCATAGACAAATGATAGTGAAGTAATTGGAACCATTCCAACTGTAAAGAAATGCATTGTCATTTGTGCTAAAATATCATATCCGACTTCGTTTCGAATGTCACCAATAATTAGTACATCTTGGTGTGGAACAGATACAGTCATATCGCCCTCAATTTTTGTACTCATTTCTTTTAAGAAACTTTCGTTTAATATTCTACTTGCATCGTAGCCATCGTTCTCATTTAAAAAGTAGAAAATATTACCGGCTAATTCATCCTTTTTCGTATTTGTTGCTAACTTTTTAATAGAAAACCGCGCAGCATCACGAATTTGATGTTCCGATACATTTAGTTTATCTAGCATTTTTTCATCAATTATTCGATATGTTTTACCTAAGTCTAGCGCATAATATACCCGAGTTTCAGCAGTATGTTCTGTTGTAATAAAGGGTGAACCTTCTTTTGATTTTAATGGGAAGGATGTGGAACGAATGATTGGATATATATTAGCTAAATCATAGATTACATCATTTTTTTCACTTTCCATTGCTGCAAAGGTTTGATCTATGGTATAAACAACTTCTTCGATAGCCTTTTCTTTTATCGTATGATATTTCGCTAGAATGTCAGATAAATAAATCGTCATCCCTTGTTTCAAGGTTCTATGTTCAATTCGCAACTCATCTTTTTCACTATCAAAATGATAGTCAAATCGTTCTGTACCGATGCTAGATTTTAATTTTTCAACGAGTTCTTTTGATTTCAATTTCGTTTCACCTCAAATCGCTTTAACAAAAATGAAGAGTTGTCCCGTTTGAATCGTTGGAACAACTCCAAAACGCTTTAATTTATACAGCGTATAACATGTATACAATCATATCACAATATAGTTAGTATGATACAGAACGAGCTATTTGCATCATTTCAAGTAGCATATTATCAATATTTTGTGCAGAAGACAATGTAGAAACTTTCACACCACCAACATTTACGATTAATTCAAAACTATCTTCATCATTTTGGAGGATAGAGGTAAATCCAAAAGTATCTTCTGTTTCGAACGTTTTTTCTTCCACAATTTCTTTCGCCTGATTTTCTTTATACAAATCGTAAAGCAGTTTACTATTTTTTTGTTCATTCGGATTAACAAATAATATCATTTGCTTGTTATCTTTTTTTAACAAATAATTCGTATGATCTTCACTTTCCTCAATTGTATAACCAGTAGGAAGATATACTTTTATTTTGCCTATTTCAGTATTTGGTTCAAGCGTTTCATCCTTAAATGCCGTTTCAGCATTTGTAATACCAGTGTCTATTTGTTCCTCTAATGGTTTCCCACAACCAACCAATAATAATAACATCAATACTGTTGTTAAGATCAACAACAAATTCTTTTTCACTCTGGTTCCTCACTTTCTATATTCAAGCTAGTAATGAAAGGGTTAATAGTTATCCTATTGAATGAACATAACGATTTATGCGTGATTTTTCATATACAGGTATTGTCCAATTAGTAATTTGACAATGTGTTCGAACATTTCAGTTCTATCAACAAGATTTTCTGTAAATACTCCGATTGCCCCTTTACCGTGACGAATTCCTTTTTCATTTGTATAAGCCTCCATCACTGGGCCAAGTTCTTTACCAGATCGAATCTCATTAGCGATGCTTTCGGGTAGTAAAAATAAAGCACCAGCTGCTGTAATGACCGTTCCATCTTTTAAAGCTAGAGCACCCCAATTACAGCAATACATAGAACCATCAATGATTCTAACACCACCTTCAAGTCCAAAGTTTAATTCAGCCCCTGATTGTTTTAAAGAATTTATAGCACGATTAATAGCACCTTGTCTTGTTTCCTCATCAGAAAGAGGTTGTGCAGATACATTCGACGGGACATCAAGCTGTATGTATTCAACTTGTTCAAAATAATTGTTTAGTATGTTAGTAATAGCTGCAGATTTTGCTCTGTTTTTAGTTCCTATAGATACTTGCATTATGTTCATCTCCAAAGATATATTAATCAAAATTGTGATAACGATTTAAATATGGGATTGAATAGCACATATTAAACGACGTATGAAAACGAAAAAAGATGCCGAATCGCATCGGCACCTTAAACTTTACACATTTGAATGGATGGAATCAACTGTTGAACGGTCCATAGATTTAACTAGTTTAACTAGTAATTCTTTGGCAGCAGCATAATCATCAACATGGATAATTGACGCTGCAGTATGAATATATCGTGAACAGATTCCGATTACGGCACTTGGTATCCCACTATTTGAAGTGTGAACTCGTCCAGCATCTGTCCCACCACCTGCTGAAACGAAGAATTGGTAAGGAATATTGTTAGATTCAGCTGTATCTAAGATCAACTCGCGCATACCACGATGTGTAATCATTGTACGGTCAAATATGCGGACAAGAGCACCATTTCCTAATTGGCCAAATTGGCTTTTATCACCTGTTGTATCGTTCGCTGGTGAAGCATCTAATGCGAAGAAAATATCAGGTTGAATCATATTAGCAGAAACTTGCGCACCTCTTAATCCCACTTCTTCCATTACATTTGCACCAGAATAAAGATGGTTAGAAAGTTTTTCATCTTTTAATTCTTTTAATAATTCAATGGCTAAACCGCAACCATAACGATTGTCCCAAGACTTCGCCATAATTTTCTTTGGATTTGCCATTGGTGTAAATGGACAAATAGGAATAATAGATTGACCTGGCTGAATTCCTAATTCTTTCGCATGTTCTTTACTATCTGCCCCAACATCAATTAGTAAGTTTTTAATCTCTGTTGGTTTTGAACGCTCCTGCTCAGTTAATAAATGAGGAGGAACACTTGCGATTACACCAGGAATTTCTTTATCTTTTGTATAAACTAACACTCGTTGTGCTTGTAATACTTGGTTAGACCATCCGCCAAGTGGTTGGAAACGGATCATACCATTATCCGTAATACTAGTAACCATAAATGCCACTTCATCCATATGGCCAGCTACTAAGACTTTAGGAGCATTTGGATCTTCTGATTTACGTACACCAAAGATTCCACCTAAATTGTCTTGAATAATTTCATCTGAGTATTTCGAGAGCTCGGAACGCATAAATGCTCTTACAGCATGTTCATTACCCGGAGCTCCAGGTAGTTCAGTTAATGTTTTAAATAAACTTAAAGTTTCACTGTTCAAAAAACGCACACTCCCTGTCATATTTAACTTGTTTTCTATTTTAGCACATATGGGTGTTAATTCCATATAATTACTTACATAACTTTTAGGTAAATAAAATACAATTGAATGTTACGAAATAATGCATGGTTCACGATTACTTTCCCCAAATTGATGATGGATATAAACATAAACCAAACAAGACGAAATGGAAATTTAATGATAAAATTATGGATATTGTAAAGGAGGATGGCAATTGAAACTACGTGATTTTTTAATAGGTGTTGCAACTGGACTTGCCGCTGCAATCGTAATAAAAGAAACAGCTGAACGAATCTCACCGTTCGTTCCTGCAAATCAAGTATTAAACAATGTAAAAGCTCAATTTAAAAAAGAAGCACCAATCGATGGTTCCTGGATCTACATGAAAACTGAAGACTTCTATAATGGTGTTACATCAATTCCTGTGTATAAAGGTGGCATTTCAAGACTAAACAACGGGGAAATGGAGTCATTTGAATTTTCTGCAGACGCCCGATCTGGGGTTATTGTGGATTTGAAGAGAATCTGATTGTCTCGAAATTGCGATTTACTAGACAAAATTTAATGAAATTCCGAAAAACTGTCTTGTAATCACTTCAACATCAAAAAAGCTCTCAGGAAAGTCCACCAACTTTCCTGAGAGCTTTTCGATTAATTCGTACTAAACTGAATATAAGCTTCTTTACTTCTTTTCAATGAATCTTTTATTTCTTTACCAGATTCATCCCACTGAATCATACGATAGTAAGCGTCGTGGTAGAAAATAAACTTGTACCCATTACTTAAAGCTTCTTTCATTAGCTTCTCTTTAGCGAATACACTCGTCATTGGGTAATCGTCGTATGCCATTACCCATAATGGATTTTGATGCGCGTGTGTTGGCATAATATCTGCCATATGAAGAAGTGTTTCACCATTTTGTGTCAATTTAATAATGGCATGACCTTCACTATGACCACCCGTATGAATCATTTCGATTCCAGGAGCAACAACTAATGAATTCTTAAAAGTTTCTACTAGGTGCTGAACTGGTTCCCAATTTTCTTTCCAATACGTATTGCGAGAACGGATATTTGGATTACGCATTTCTTCCCATTCCACTTCAGTTGTATAGATTTTAGCATTTGGGAATGTTGGGACTAATACATCGCCTTCCCAACGAGTTAATCCACCAGCATGATCGAAATGTAAATGAGTCATTAATACAACATCAATGTCCTCAGCAGTTAAACCTAGTGATTCTAAGCTTTCTAAAATACTAGATTCTTCTGTTACACCATAATTACGAAGTTGTTTTTCATTTAACTTATTAAATCCAACACCACTATCGATTAAATAATTTTTACCTTCATATTGAATCAAAATCGGTTCTGTTGCACACTCAATTTGATTTTTCTCATTAACTGGGTATTTTTTACTCCATAATGGTTTTGGCACAACACCAAACATTGCTCCGCCATCTAATGATGTAACTCCCCCTTCGAGCCATGTTAGTGTCATGTTGTGAAATTGTAGCTTGTCCATCCATTTCTCCCCTTTACAATTGTTCAACTACGAATATAGAATTCGTGGCTTGGCACAACGTGTTATCTATTTGAAATAAATTGTGCTTCTAATCTGTAAATCGGTTGCCCCTTTTTTGAAAACTTTTCTTCATATTCTGTCATAATATTGTCTTCTGGCATATTTGCATGTAAATCAAGTGATACATATTTTAACAACATGCCATAATGAGAAACACTAACTAACGAATATTCAAAAAGTCCTCGGTTATCCGTTTTAAAATGAACTTCTCCATTGTCTATTAAAATGGATTCATATAATTTCAAAAATCCACCCGAAGTTAAACGTCGTTTTTCATGACGTACTTTCGGCCAAGGATCAGAAAAGTTTAAGTATACTCGACTTACATCATTCTTTTGGAAGTATTTTTCTAAGTCTGCACCATTAACCTTTAATAATCTAAGATTTTTTGGTGAGTTTGCTTCTAATACTTTTTCAAGTGCACTTACAATTACGCTATCGTAAAGTTCAATTCCTATATAATTAATATCTGGATTTTGAAGTGCCATCCCAGTAACGAATTGACCTTTACCAGTACCAACCTCAATATGCACAGGATTATCATTTCCAAAGACTTCATTCCATCTTCCCTTAAACTCTTCTGGATTTGGGATGATGATTTCCGGATGTTCATTAATAAAATCTAATGCCCATGGTTTATTTCTTAATCTCACTGTATTTCCTCATTTCATAGATGTACAATAATTTTATACCATTATAGCTTAAAACTTATCATTTTGCGTAGAATTTATGTTTATGTTAACAGATGTCCAGCTTTCATTCAAAATTTTATATGTAATTGTGTTATTTTGCTCAGTAGTTAAGCCAATGATTTCTCCATCTGCATGTAAGTAAAGAGGGTCCTTTACTTGTACCTGAAATTCCGTACCTTTTAATTGAGTAACTTCTGGCAAACTCGTATGTGACCCAGTAAACACCGTCATAAACAAAAATAAAAGTTTCATATGGGAAAGGTTATGTACAATGGTAATTTCAAATTGTTGATCATTTGCTTTTGATTTAGGAGATAGTTTCATACCTCCGCCAAAGTATGGTTGGTTGCTGACTGTAACAAACCATGATTTCCGAAATTTATATTGCTTACCGTCTACAATAACTTCAACATCAAATCGCTTAAATTTAAATAAGGCAACTATAGTGGCGAAACCATAACTTAATTTACCTAAGCCGATTTTATTGAAATACTTTTTTGTTTTCGATCCATTCACTTTTCTAGCAACGAAGGCGTCAAATCCAACACCAGCATTGTTTACAAATTTCTTACTCTCATTATTATTGTAAAACATTTGTCCACAATCCATTTTAATACCTATAGGGTTTTGTACAAATTGTTCAATCTCGTAAGCACTAACAAAAGTATGATAAGCTCTTGAATAATCATTACCTGATCCCGCTTTTACATAACCTACATAGATGTTACTTGGCATTGTTATACCATTAATAATTTCATGAATGGTTCCATCCCCACCGACGGCTATTAATAGCCCTTCTCTATTTTCCTCAACTAATTTATGAGTGATTGAATGAGCTAATTGTAATGCATGTCCGCTATATTGCGTAAAATGCTCAAAGAAAGGTATTGTTAATTGGTCCTTAAATTTGTTCCATACTTTCTTTCCCTTCCCATTCCCCGCTTTTTCATTGATGATAAAATGAACCTCCACTAATACCCTCCTTTAATTACAGAATACGATTGTACGAAGTCGTTTGAACACTACTTAAAAGTGCTTTAGCAGCTTGAATTTGCATATGTTTCATCGGTGATGTTGAATGTCTCGTCTCTTGAATCCATTTCGGATATTCTCGCTTATCAACAAACTGTAAATTATAGATCGTACCAGGATAATCAAAATAACCATTTCTTGATAAAAGAATTTTACGAATCGGCATTTCTACTTTATTCTGAGTAAACACTTTCGAAATAATGGATTCCATACGGTTTAATTGAATGATTGGGTTTAATATTTTCTTATCCTGTTTGCCAACCTTTTTCACCCAAAAATGTTCCCTTTCACTATTCCCTATAAAAACAGCAAAATCCTCCCGTTCTACCATCGTAATGCAAAGGCATTCCAGAGGAGTTAAGATGATAATGTCTAACTCAATTGGAGCATTCTTTAATTTAATAACGGGATAATATAATACCAAATAATTGTCAGGTAACTTTTGCAATATCGTCCTTAAAAAACTATCACGTAAAAATCTACTATCCACAAAAGACTTTTCACGTACTGTAGAACTTGCCCACTTCATTTGAAAATGAAAGAACTGATCAATAAAGATTTTCTTTAACTCATCTAACGTTTGTGGATTGTATATGATATTAGGTTTAAAGTAGAACGTCGTATCATCATCTGGAAGTCGATCTTCGCTGTCTTCTTTTGGATTTTCAACTGGCGTTTCAAATACTTCTTCTATATTTGTATTTTGATTTCTTTTAAATAATTTCTTAAGGGAAAATCGTTTCTTTTCTTCAACTTCTACAATCTCATTTTTTTCGTCGATATGTTCCCAATTTTGAACAAGATTGCCAGATTCCCATTCTTTTTTTACTCGTTCCCAGCCACTTTTTTTCATGCGAATAAATTGCGCTGGATAACGGTTCATATCAATTTGATATCTAGATATATAATCTTGAAGTTTTATTAACTGAGCCAATTTATTCACTCCCTAAATTCCAAACAATCTATCCTAATTTAATCACAAAAAATTAGGATAGCTCTTTATTTGAGCTACCCTACTTATTATACTCTATTATTTCACTTGTAGTGATTTAGGAATTTTTGTTTCGAATTGGGCTTGTAATTTGCGTGTCCATTCGCCAACTTTACCTTCAGCGATTTTCACATCATCAATACTAATTACAGGTGTAACTTCAGATGTAGTAGAAGTAACAAATACTTCATCCATCTCTAATGTTTCTGCTTTAGTAAATGCTTCTTCTTTTACTGGTAGACCGATTTCATTTGCACATTCTAAAACAACAGTACGTGTAATTCCTTTTAAAATAAAATTATTAGCTGGGTGTGTGTAAAGAACACCGTCTTTAATACCGAATACATTAGTTGAAGAACCTTCTGTTACAACATCACCGCGATGTAATATTGCTTCATAGCAACCTTTTTCTACAGCTTCTTGTTTTGCAAGAACAGCACCTAATAAGTTTAATGATTTAATGTCACAACGTAACCAGCGAATATCTTCTACAAAAGTAGCTTTAACACCTTTTTCAAAGTTTTCTAATGGACGTGCATTTTCTTTTGTATATGCAGTAAGAACTGGTTGAATATCACCAACTGGGAAATTATGAACACGAGGTGATGTCCCACGAGTAAATTGAAGATAAATATGACCAGTACCTAATTGATCCTTTTCAACAAGTTCATGAATTAACTTGTGTAATTTATCTTTTGTCATTGGAATCGTTAGTTTAATTTTATCCGCGCTTAAATAAAGGCGATCAATATGTTCGTCAATCGTGAACATTTCACCATTATAAACTTTAATTACTTCATAAACTCCGTCACCAAATTGGTAGCCACGGTCTTCTTTGCTGATGACAACTTCATCATCGTTCACAATTTTGTCATTCCATAATGTGTAACCCATAGAATCCTCATCCTTTAAAATTATTTACTAGCTAATTCGACAATTGCCTCAGCGTAAATCGCTGCTGCTTTCACTAAGTTTTCGACAACAACATATTCATCCGTTTGATGAGCAACATCAGGTTCTCCCGGGAATAACATTCCAAATGCAACACCTTTTTCCATCGTTCGTGCATACGTTCCGCCACCTGTTGATAACGGTCCAGTAGAATCACCTGTATGTTTTTTATAAATACTTAATAACGTTTGAACAAAATCATCTTCTTCACTAACATAATGTGGTTTAGAGTTTGAAAGGATATCTAAAGTAAATGAAGATTTAGAAAGTTCTAATTGAGCCTTCGTAATCTTTTCATCAAATGGATAAGAAACAGAATATCTCATACTAACTTGTACGCTTCCACCATTTTTACGGTCAAATTTAACAACTCCAGGATTAAGTGTTGTTTTACCAGAAGCTTCATCTTCAAAATCTAACTTTAAAGCATTGCCGTAATGATCATTATCGAAAGATTGAACGATGAAACGGATAAACTCTTGACCAGCTCCTGAATTTAATTGATCCAATAAAAACTTACTTAACAGCACAGCTGCATTTTTCCCTTTTTCAGGTTCCATAGCATGAGCTGATTTTCCTTTCAAAGTGATGATATACTGGTTGTCATCTATTATTATAGTACCATCCGAATTATTTTTCTCTACAAAATTTTGAAAATTTTGAATGACTTCTGAATTCACATTTTCTACAATAGCTTCAGCGTGATCTGGAACCATGTTTGTTCTCTTTCCAGCTTGGAATGATATTAATTGTTCAGACTCTTGCATATGATTGATTAAAGTAAACTCTAAATTGGCAATTCCTTTTTCAGCATTAATTAAAGGGAAATCTGCATCAGGAGCAAATCCGATTGTAGGCATTTCTTCTTTCTCAAAATATCGTTTTACACATCTAAATCCACTTTCTTCATCGGAACCAATAATCATACGAACTCTCTTATTTAGTTGGACATTTGATTCTTTCACCATTTTCATTGCAAGCCATGCTGCAATTGTTGGTCCTTTATCATCGATAGCACCACGACCATAGAGTTTACCGTCCACTACTTCACCTTTAAAAGGAGGGTACGTCCACCCATTTGTTGCCGGGACAACATCGACATGACATAAAATGCCGAGTAACTCTTCACCCTGCCCCATTTCAATATGACCTGCCATCTGATCAATATTTTTCGTTGTGAAACCGTATTCCTCACCTTTGTTTAACATCCATTGTAATGCTTGTAATGGTCCTTGGCCAAATGGGGCATCGTCATTTGCAGTTTGTTCATCTAATACACTTTCGATTTGAATTAATTGTTGTAATTCAGTAATCAATTCATCTTTTCTAGATTCAGCATTTTTCAACCAATCCATAAAAACACTCCTAATAAATTATCAAATTCGCCTTAGCGTATTTGCCGCCTAGATTTTATCGAGATAGCTCGATAATTACCTTTGAAAAATCTGTGGCATCCGCCGGAGGCTTTAACTTCATTCAGTCAAAGTGACCCCCCACTGAATGGATTATCCTGAAATGCATTCATCTCACCAATTATAGAATTGGGAAAATTCTGGTGAATGAAGTTAAAATTAAACATAATTTTACTCTTAATAATGAAAAATACAATCGAGAACTATTTTTATTTTTCGGTATCTATCAAATTAAATACTTTAAAGAAAATGTAGTAGAATCCTATGTATTCAGTAGTTCAAACCGAATTATCTGTAAATTGATAATTAAACAACTATTTATAAATGAATAAAAAATTGTTCAAACATTGTAAATTTTATATGAGATGAATGGAAATTTTAATAGTTTATTGCTATAATGAGCTTGTCAAATGATAGTTTTGACTAAAAATTCTAATAAAAAGGGGATGTCTAAGGCAGAAATTTAGAGCCTGTGCACCTCGCACATATGAGTCGTCCGCTAGTCTTTGCCATGAGAATTAAGATCGAAGGAGTGGTTTATTTAATGAAACCAACTACTGATAGAATGCTTAATCGTATTAAAGACGTGTACATGTTTATCCTTGATAAGGGGGTTGTGTCTACACAGGATTTAGTCGAAGAGTTCAACATCACTCCTCGCACCATTCAAAGAGATTTGAATGTGTTAGCCTTCAATAACTTGGTTACAAGTCCAAGTAGAGGCAAATGGACAACGACGAAGAAAAAGGTAAAGTTAACATCTTAGATTTTTGAAAGAAGTACTCCATTGTACTTCTTCCGACATAAAAAAGAATGACCTTTCGTCGGGGTCATTCTTTTTATTTTACTCAATATTTTTTAATGCATTTAATTCTTCACTCGTTAATTCACGGTAATCCCCAAGTTCTAACTCTTCATCTAAAACTAAACTACCCATGGATATTCTTTTAAGGTAAGTCACTTTTTTATTTCTCGCTTCAAACATACGTTTTACTTGATGAAATTTCCCTTCTTGAATTGTTAACTCTATTTCAGATTGTGGCCCGGATTTTAAAATTTTCAAATCACCAGGTTTTGTAACATATCCATCGTCTAATTCAACGCCTTGTTTAAAAGCGATACCATCTTCTTCTGTAACTACTCCATTAATTTTTGCATAATACGTTTTTGGGACATGCTTTTTAGGTGATAAAAGATTGTGCGCAAGCTGACCGTCATTCGTTATTAAAAGAAGGCCTTCTGTATCTTTATCGAGCCGTCCTACAGGAAATGGCTTGAAATGCTGAGAGAGAGGATCCAGTAAATCAATAACAGTTTGGTCAACTAAATCCTCAGTAGCAGAAATGACACCAGGAGGTTTATTCATCATTAAATAAATAAACTCCGTATATATCACTCTTTCGCCAAAAACTGAAACATCTTGTTCATCAGGATTCACATGCATACTAGAATCTTTTACAACTTCTCCATCAACAGTTACTGCATTTTGTTTAAGTAGTTGCTTTACTTCTTTTCTTGAGCCATAGCCCATATTTGCTAATAATTTATCTAAACGCATGGAAACCTCCTATTTCAACCCTACTTTTGCTGCAAGTCTTGTAATACGTTCACCTAACATTTTTTGAGCTAAGCCTAATTTAAATGACACCACACCATAAACAGCTATACCAACACCTACGCAAATGATCGAGATGAAAATAGCTGATAGTTTGCTCTCTACTGGTCCTAAAATAGAAATGAGTAATTTTTGAACAATGAAAACGGCAACTGCCATCAAAATAGATAAAATCACGATTAATAAAATACGACGTTTTACCATTTTAGACTGATAGTTGAGTACCTTTTTCAATACAATTAAGTTAATCGCAATAGATACACCGTATCCAATAGCAGTAGCTAGAATTGCACCATCTGCTTGCATAACTTTTATCAGTGGCGTATTAAGCATTAATTTTACTAGAATACCCGTCAACAAACTAAAGATAATCCATTTTTGATAGTCGATTCCTTGTAGTAATGCTGCTGTTACTTGGAATAAAGCAAAAAGAATCGCTACTGGAGCATAGTGCGCTAAAATACTTGCTCCCATTTCACTTTCAGAATATAGGGTGTAATAAATTTCATTTGATAAAACAGAAATCCCTAATGCTGCAGGTAATGTGATGAAAAATAAGATTTGATACGTTTTGTCCATCGCATTACGTAAAAATCCAAACTCACCTTGAGTATAATATTTCGTAATAGTTGGAATAAGCGCTAATGACAAACTCGTTGCAAGCATTACTGGGATAATGACCACTTTATGAGTAGTAAAGTTAACCATCGTAAAATAGTTATCTGAAACCGACGACATACCGATTGATGCCATAGCACTGTTGAATGTAAGCATATCTACAAGCTGGAACAGCGGATTAGCTAGTCCCACAAATATAATAGGGACTGAATACGTTAATATTTCTTTATAAATAACAGACAATTGTATATTAGAGTTTGTCACTATACTTTGACTTCTTAATGTCTCAAATTCCGGTTTATATTTCTTCCAGTAATATCCAAGAATAAGTAATCCTCCAATTGCACCGATAAACGCTGCAAACACGGATAGAGAAACCGCAGTTTCAGGATGACCTTTTAAAAGAACAACAATAATAAATGAACCAGCTAATAGGAAAATAATGCGGACGATCTGCTCGATTAATTGAGAAATTGCAGTTGGTTCCATCTTGTTATACCCTTGGAAAAATCCACGGCATAAACTCATAATTGGAACTACGATTAGCGCATAACTTACCCAGCGAATAACAGATGCAACTTGTTCGACCGTAATTATTTGTTCATCACTGTTAATAACGACTTGTGCAATAGGTGTTGCTAATAAATTTAAAACGATAAATGCTCCTATACCTGTTAAAGTCATAATGAGCATTCCTGATTTCATCAACTTATAGCCTGATTCGTAATCACCCAGTGTATTGTATTTTGATACGAATTTTGAAACTGCTAATGGAAGACCGGATATTGCAATACTTAACATAATTGAATATGGAATATAGGCATAAGTATATAATGCCATATTGTCTTCACCGATAATTGCGTAAAATGGGAAAATATAGATTAATCCAAGCACTTTCGATAGAAACATTCCAATGGTTAATATCGCTGTGCCTTTCATTAATGAGGACATCAAATCCATCCTATCTATTTTAGGTTGAGAATCATTTGTATGTATTACAATCTTAATCTAGTTCGAATTCATTAGTTCAAATGACATCTATGTAAAGTGACCTACTAAACTCTCTGTATTATTATAAATGAATTGTTCTTATTTCACATTTAGAAAGACATCAACTACTAAAAATAGGTGATATTTTGCAATTCTTGTGCATTAAAAAGGGCACTTTTTTGATTCGCTAAAAAAGAAGCACTATCCCAAAAGAATGATAATCAATCTTTTGAGACAGTCCTTTGAATTTTCATCTATATTTATGCTGCTACTTCGTCAATAAAGAAACGTTTATACCAAACAAGGAATACATACACCGTCCAAATATAACGAGCACGATTAGCCTTTCCAGTATAATGTTCATCCAAATAGCCTACTAGTTGATTTACATCGAAAAATTCATGAGTGAAATCTGCTGTGAACATTTCTTTCACTAATTTATAGTACTTTTCTTCTTTAAACCAGTGACGAATTGGTACAGGGAAACCTAATTTCTTACGTTTCGCCCACTCTTCTGGTAGTTCTTTGTTTGCAGCTTGTCGTAGTGCATATTTTGTATCAATTTCATTTACTCGATACTTAGAAGGTATGTTTTTCGCAAGTTCCATTACTTCTTTATCTAAGAATGGTACGCGTAGTTCTAAAGAATGCGCCATACTCATGCGATCAGCTTTTAATAAAATATCACCAGGCATCCAAAGATTTAAGTCTAAATATTGCATTTTTGAAACATCGTCATGTCCAGGTACTTCTTTATAAATACGTTTTGTAATTGATTGTACAGTAGGACCGTTACGATATTCTGGTTTCAATACGTTATAAGCATCTTCTTCGTCCCAAACAACTGCCTCACCGATAAAGCGCTCCTCAACTGTTTGTCCACCTTTAATAAGGAAGTTTGAAACTTTATTTTTCGGTAATTTTTCTGCAATTTTGCGAACAGCTTTACGAAGTCCTAGTGGTATTTTTTCATAAGTCTCCATTTTTTTAGAAGGTTGATACCATTCATAACCACCAAAAATTTCATCTGCACCTTCCCCAGATAATACAACAGTTACATCTTTACTAGCTAACTCACAAAGGAAATAAAGTGGCACACTAGATGGGTTTGATTGTGGTTCATCCATATGATATTGAATTGTTGGTAGTGCTTCAAAGCACTCTTTTGCAGTTATATATTTACTTTCGTTTTCAATTCCTAAAATATCACACAGATCTTTTGAATGGGTTGTTTCATTAAACATGGATTCATAATCTTTGAAACCAACTGAGAATGTTTTGTTCGGACGCATTAGTGAAGTTACATAACTTGAGTCAACTCCTCCTGAAAGGAATGCTCCTACTTTTACATCACTAATTTGGTGAACAGCAACTGATTCTTTCATCGTATCTTGAATTTCTTGTACATAATGGTCAAGTGTGTTTTCTTTTTCATGGAATTTTTTATCCCAGTAGCGTTCCATTTTTGTAATTTTACCATCTTTAATAATCATGTAATTTGCAGGTGGTAATTTATAAACACCTTTAAAGAATGTTTCATCCATTGATGAATATTGGAAAGTTAAATATGGGCGTAAAGCATCTTTATTTAACTCTTTAATGAATGATGGGTGCGGTAAAAAGGATTTAATCTCTGAACCAAAAATGATTGTGTTATCTGTTGTATGATTTGTATAATACAACGGTTTAATGCCAAATCCATCTCTTGCGATGAATAAGTGGTCTTTATTTTTATCCCAAATACAGAATGCAAACATGCCTCTAAGTTGTTTCACAAACTCTTCACCATATTCAATATATCCGTATATTAAAACTTCACTATCTGATTTCGTTTTAAATTGATGACCTTTAGCAATTAGGTCTTCTCGTAATTCTTGGAAATTATAAATTTCACCATTAAATACTAGAACAATGCTACCATCGTTACTGTATAGTGGTTGATTTGCAACATCTGATAAATCAATAATACTAAGACGTCTAAAACCTAAAGTTACTTTGTCGTCTGTATGTATGCCACCGCTATCAGGTCCGCGATGAATGATTGTATTCATCATATTTTCTATTGTTTGATGATGATCAATAATATTTGTTCCGTTAACATAGCCAATAAATCCGCACATATTTTTCACCTCGTGCCTTAAAAATGCAATACTTATACATCATACCATGAATGGTCTTTTGTATGTTACAGTAGTCAGTGTAAAAGATTATAAAACTTTTCTAACAAAGATTCAATGAAGCACCCTAAATCTTTCGTATATTAATATAAAGATGATAGTTTTAGATTCTTTAAATTTACTATGTCCAAATTGATGCAATTTTATTTATTTGGAAATAATAATAAAGAAATAAATTTAGAAAGCGAGTATTCATTTATGTATGACGTAATTGTTATAGGCGGGGGTCCCTCAGGTTTAATGGCAGCCATCGCAGCTGGGGAACAAAAAAGCCGTGTACTTTTAATCGAAAAAGGAAATAAACTTGGGAAAAAACTTGCTATATCCGGTGGTGGCCGTTGTAATGTGACGAATCGATTATCGGTTGATGAAATTGTGAAACACATTCCTGGTAATGGACGATTTTTATATAGCCCATTTACCGTATTTAATAATGAAGACATTATTTCTTTTTTTGAAGGATTAGGAGTTCCATTAAAAGAGGAAGATCATGGGCGAATGTTCCCTAAATCAGATCGTGCACAAGATGTCGTCAACGCACTGGTGAACGAATTAGAGAGACGAAATGTTGAAATCCGACTTCAAACAGCAGTAACAAAATTATTAATGGACGATGAACGGATTTTAGGTGTTCGACTATCTAATGGTGAAGAACTTCGGGCGAAAGCTGTAGTTGTAGCTGTTGGCGGTAAAGCAGTTCCTCAAACTGGTTCTACCGGAGATGGATATCCATGGGCAGAACGTGCAGGACATACAGTTACTGAACTATACCCAACGGAAGTACCCGTCTTATCAAACGAACCTTTTATACAATCAAAAGAACTACAAGGTTTAGCATTACGTGATGTTGCTGTATCCGTATTGAATAGTAAAGGTAAAACCCTTGTGACACATCAAATGGACATGCTTTTCACTCATTTTGGTGTTAGCGGCCCTGCTATTTTGCGCTGTAGTCAATTCATAGTTAAAGAGCGTAAGAAAAATGGCGGTGCCCCAGTTCAGCTTCGGATTCAAACATTAACAGAGCATAATGAGGAATCTTGCTTTCAGTTTTTAGTGAAACTATTAAAAGAAGCACCAAAGAAATCTGTGAAAAATGTTTGGAAAAACTTAGCTCCTGAACGATGGCTATTGTTTTTATTAGAACGTGCGAAGATTGATTCTTCTTTAACTGGTGCAGAAATATCACAAGAGAAAATTCGTTCTTTTGCTCGTGAATTAGTTGGTTTCACAATGAATGTTCACGGCACTCAACCATTAGAAAAAGCTTTTGTAACTGGCGGCGGTGTTTCAGTAAAAGAAATCGAACCGAAAACAATGGCTTCAAAAAAGAAAGTGGGACTCTTCTTCTGTGGAGAAATCTTAGATATTCACGGCTACACAGGTGGATACAATATAACTAGTGCATTAGTTACTGGAAGAATTGCAGGGATGAGTGCGGGAGCAATGGAGTAGGTAGTTTTGGTAGGTTGGTGTTAGGGTTAGCGATAGTGTATGGAGATATTAATCTTCATTTTGACATATTAATTGGGGACTGAGGTTTTTTGTCAGGATAACTAGGTTATTTTGACACCTATGGAGTGGTCTCACATTTTCTGTCTAAATAACGGCTTTATTTTGACACTTTTCCAGTGATCCCTGGATTTTTTGTCACATAACTTGGTCTTACGTGACACTTTTCCCACGCCCCCCTGATTTTCTGTCACGTAACTTCATTTTACGTGACACTTTCGCAGGAATCCTAGATTTTTTGTTACGTAACTTCCCCCTATGTGTCACTTTCCGAACGCTTCATAATATTTATAGCATCATAACATAAAAACAAACGCCCGAAGGCTTATGACCTAGGGCGTTATTTATTATCGGTCAAGTTCCTGATAGCGCATTTGATAACGGCCGCCATCAGCAACTGCAGAATGATATAAAGCTTTTAAGGCTAGATTTTTCTCTAAATCCATCTCACTTTTAATTCGCTTCAGTTCGTCGTGAAGTGCTCTTTCTTCATTAACTAACTTCAGCATTGTTGCTTTAGAATATTTCAATTAAATTCATTCCTTATTTTAGTAATTGGATGAAACACACTTTTAAATATGGCAGCCGAAACTGAAAATGCACCTGTATAAGAAAATGTATTTAAGACTGTCTTTCCTTCCGAATAGTTTTCTCGAAGTGAAAGACGTACATTACGCTGATCAAGGAAAATCCCTGTCATCGCTCCATCATTTAGATCATTTGCAATTTCTGATACAAAATTAGGTTTTATTTTTAACTCGATTATTTGATTCATTCATACATCCTATCTACACTTAACCTAACTATTATTACATTTATTTGTATAAAAAGCGACGATGAAATATTTAATGCTTTCTAATGATGTAGTCATGAAACCTTTACAACATACTCCCACAATGATCAACATTTACACAATTCGAATGTACCAAAAGCCACAAGTATTATTTCCACACTTCAGGAAACTTTATCATTTATTTTTCAATCCGCGAAATTTGTCGATATACAACGGAATTTATCGTAGGAAAATAGTATTAATTATTGTAAGTTTTTTCTATAATTGTAAGTATAAAATTTCACTTGTCTGAAGATTTTGGTATACGAACTAATTCTAAAGACATATATAGAATCTACCAAAACATGAGAATTGGAGGATTTACTATGAAAAGAAAAAGGAAAGACATACCCAATAATTCTAGAGGAAAGAAATTAATTACTATATCAAAACCACAGAATATTATTTCGGAACAATTTAGAACGATACGTACAAATCTTTCATTCTCAATGCCAGATAAGGATTTAAAGACTTTATTAATAACTTCTTCCATTCCAAACGAAGGAAAGTCTACAAGTGCTGCTAATTTAGGTGTAGTGTTCGCAAAGGAAGGAAAAAAGGTTTTACTTGTGGATGCAGACATGCGTAAACCTACATTGCATTTTACATTCCCTATGGTTAACACATACGGATTATCAACGATCCTAACAAGACAACATGAGTATATTGAGGCAATCGAAATTACGGAAGTAGAAGGGTTATATATTATTCCGGCTGGTCCAATCCCGCCGAATCCGAGTGAGCTTTTATCCTCTAAAAATATGGATTATTTCTTGCAAAGTGTGATTGCAGAATTTGATTTAATCATTTTTGATGCTCCTCCTGTACTTTCTGTTTCGGATGCTCAAATTTTAGCAAATAAATGTGATGGAACGTTAATGATTGTTAACTCTGGAAACGTTGATAAGTCGGATGTGGTTAAAGCAAAAGCTGCATTACAAGCATCCCAAGCTAATATTCTAGGTGTCGTGTTAAATAATTTTAAACTCCCAAAAAGTAAATATTATTATGATGATTATGCTTATCGAAGAAGAACCTATTAATAACCGGAAATAGATAAAAAGCTGTCTAAAGTGGACTACCCTCCATTAGACAGCTTTTCAATTTATTATTTTACAACGATATTTACTAATTTACCTGGTACCGCAATAACTTTAACGACTTGTTTCCCATCAGTAAATTCTTTTACTTTTTCATCTTCTAAAGCTTTTTGCTCTAATTGTTCTTTAGTTGCATCTTTCGCAACAGTTACTTTTGTACGAACTTTACCATTTACTTGAACGACTACTTCAACTTCATCATCAACAAGTTTTGATTCGTCGTAAGTTGGCCATTGTTCATAAGTAATTGTTTCAGTATGACCAAGAATTTCCCAAAGTTCTTCCCCTACGTGAGGTGCAATTGGTGCTAATAATTTTACGAATCCTTCTGCATATTCAGTTGGAATCACTTCAGCTTTATAGCAATCATTAATGAACACCATCATTTGAGAAATAGCCGTATTGAAGCGTAAGTGTTCATAATCCTCTGTCACTTTTTTCACTGTTTGATGATATGTTTTTTCAAGTGTTGTGTCAGTTGAATTTTGAATTTTCTCAGCTAGAGTGCCTTCATCAGTTGTAAACAAGCGCCATACACGGTCTAAGAAACGACGTGCTCCATCAAGTCCATTAGTTGACCAAGCAACAGAAGCGTCAAGTGGTCCCATGAACATTTCGTATAGACGAAGTGTGTCAGCACCATGGCTACGGATAATATCATCAGGGTTTACTACATTCCCTTTTGATTTAGACATTTTTTCGTTACCTTCACCTAGAATCATTCCTTGGTTAAATAACTTTTGGAATGGCTCTTTCGTATGAACAACACCTAAATCATAAAGAACTTTATGCCAGAAGCGAGCGTAAAGTAAATGAAGAACAGCATGCTCTGCACCACCAATGTAAATATCAACTGGTAACCAGCGTTTTAACAATTCTGGATCAGCAATTGCTTTGTCATTTTTCGGATCGATATAGCGTAAGAAGTACCAGCTTGAACCTGCCCATTGTGGCATTGTATTCGTTTCACGACGACCTTTTTTACCAGTAACCGGATCTACTACATTTACCCATTCTTCAATATTTGCTAATGGAGATTCACCTGTACCAGATGGACGAATATCCTTTGTTTTTGGTAATTCTAATGGTAGTTGATCTTCAGGAATCGTAGTCATTGTACCATCTTCCCAGTGAATAACTGGAATTGGTTCACCCCAATAACGCTGACGAGAGAATAACCAGTCACGTAAGCGATAAGAAATTTTCTTCTCACCTACACCTTGTTCTTCTAACCAAGCGATTGCTTTCGAAATACCATCTGTTTTGTTTAGGCCGTTTAAGAAATCTGAATTAATATGTGGACCATCGCCAGTGAAAGCTTCTTTTTCAATGTCTCCGCCTTCTAGAACCGGAATGATTTCTAATCCGAATTCTTTAGCGAATTCATAGTCACGCTCGTCATGAGCAGGAACAGCCATGATTGCTCCTGTACCATAAGAAGCTAAAACATAATCAGCAATCCAAATTGGAATTTGTTTACCGTTAATTGGATTTACAGCATATGCACCTGTAAATACGCCTGTTTTTTCTTTAGCTAAATCTGTACGCTCTAAATCAGATTTCATTTTCACTTTTTCTAAGTAGGCTTCAACTGCCGCGCGTTGTTCTGTAGTCGTAATTTCTTCTACTAACTTATGTTCAGGTGCTAATACACAGTAAGTTGCTCCAAAAAGTGTATCTGGACGAGTTGTGAATACCTCGAATCCTTTATCACTATTTGCAACTCTGAATTTCACTTGTGCACCTTCAGAACGACCGATCCAATTTCGTTGCATATCTTTAATTGATTCTGGCCAATCCACTTCTTCTAAATCGTCAAGTAAACGATCTGCATATTTAGTAATACGTAATACCCATTGACGCATTGGACGACGCTCTACTGGGTGACCACCACGCTCTGATTTACCATCGATTACTTCTTCGTTAGCTAAAACTGTTCCTAATGCTGGACACCAGTTAACAGGAATTTCATCCACATAAGCTAAATCCATTTCTACTAATTTCGTAAAAATCCATTGTGTCCATTTATAATAACTAGGATCAGTTGTATTAATTTCACGGTCCCAATCGTATGAAAAACCAAGTTCTTGAATTTGACGTTTAAATGTCGCAATGTTTTTTGCTGTAAATTCTGCTGGGTCATTCCCTGTATCTAAAGCGTATTGTTCAGCTGGTAGACCGAATGCATCCCATCCCATAGGGTGTAAAACATCAAAGCCTTGCATTCTTTTATATCGTGAAAGGATATCAGTTGCAGTATAACCTTCAGGATGTCCAACGTGAAGACCTGCTCCTGATGGATACGGGAACATATCCAATGCATAAAATTTAGGTTTCGAAGTATCATCTAATGTTTTAAATGATTTATTATTTTCCCAATATTGTTGCCACTTTTTTTCAATTTGTCGGTGATTAAAACTCATTGGTTGATCCTCCTTAAGATAAGATAACTATATAACTTCACTATTACTTCGACATGAAGGAATGCGTATTGGTTCGTAAACGCTACTATTTAGTAGAATATCCTATATAGGATAAAATTAACAAAATATTTCAAAAAATAAAAAAACTCGCCCCATTCCTATACAGAAGGGACGAGATGTTTACTCCCGCGGTACCACCCAACTTAGTGACTAGCACTCAGCTTAATTCCTTAACGCAGAAAACGGTTTTAGCTATATTTCACTAAAACTGACTCCTAGGCGAGTTCGATTTCTCCACTTACTAGCTTACACCAACCGCTAGCTCTCTAAAAAGCTTTAAAATCTACTATTCCTTCTCATAGTCGTTCATATTAATAATGAATTCATTTTAATGTAAATATTCAAAAAGTACAAGTGTTATTCAAATTATCACTACGTTTACTAAATCTTGTTAGTTAATATATTCTGTTTAGTAATGTTCTGCTACAGTTTCTTTGCTTTCATTGGTCGGTCATATAGTAAACAAGGAATAATTGCGATGATGAATATGACGCAAAGCACCCAAAGTAATGTTTCCATATTGAATTGGTCGACCATGACGCCGCCAAAAAATGGTCCAATCATTCGACCAATAGAACCGAAGCTTGTCACAACCCCTTGATACATGCCTTCTAATCCTTTTGGAGATAAACGGCTTGCGATCGCAGGAATAGCTGGCCATACTAAAATTTCACCCATCGTAATAATGATCATAGCAATTGCAAAAATAGTAAAGCTCTCAGCAAATTGTATTACGACAAATGAAAGCATCATAATTACGACACCTACAACCAATTGGTATTTAATTTTATGTTCATATCGATTTAATAGTGGGCTAACAAATGGTTGAATCGTAATGATTAATAGACCATTGATCGTCCAAACTAATCCATACTCTTTTAAACTAATTCCTAATCCTTGCATATGAGCTGGCATTGTCGAAGCCCATTGTGAGTAGGCAATCGTTGCTAATAAGAAAACTGTGCTAACGATTAACAATGAGTATAAAGTTGATTTATCTTTCTTCTCTTTATTAATGACAATTTCATTTTCCTTTTTATCCTTGGTAGGAACTTTCCCTTCTAAATTTCGATATCCGAAAAATGCGATGAGGAAAAAGAGAATGTACATTCCTAAATTAGCCATAAAAATATAAGTGAAACTAAATTCTGCTATGGGACCAGCTAAAGCAGGACCTATAGCTACCCCGACATTCTGAGCGATATACAACGTATTAAATCCTCTTCGACCACCTTCTGGCCAAAGAACTCCTACCATGGCAAACATGGATGGAAATACAATACCACTACCGAATCCCATAATCGTTAAAAATATGACATAATGTGGCCAACCATGCCAAAGCGTTAAACCTGTTAATGCAAATATCGTGACCCCAATTCCTAGAATGATAGATTTATATCCTCCAATTTTGTCGAATAAAAAACCACCTATTAAACTACCCAATACACCTGCACCAGAGTTAATCATTAATATAAAGCCAGCAACTGTTAACGTTTGCCCTAGGTGATCATGTATGTATACTGAGTTGATCGGCCAGATTAATGAATTCCCTATATTATTAACTAACATCCCTATTACTAAAAGCCAAATATTTTTAGGCATGAAGTATCCTCCAATTACACTAATGGATCGTAAAAATCTTTAATTACAAATTTCATCCACAAATGGTCAAAATAATGTCTTTTTTCAGCAAAAAACCAACGAAAGTCTTTCAATCTTTTCTGCCAAAAAATAATAGTATTATTCTTTATAAAAAAGCACAAGAAAAAGTTTAGCGATACGAAAGATAGTAATTTTTCTGAAATTTCTACTATGGTTTCACTATTGTACGCTTCCCTTTCACGTGTGATAAAATAGGTCAATAGGAGTGTGAAATAAATGTCTGAACAGAAATTTCCCTTTCCATCAGATGGAAAGCGTTATTATACATGGAATCGTTATTTAAGAGATACATTTGGCCATAAAGTTTATAAGGTCGCATTAGATGCAGGTTTTGATTGCCCAAATAGAGATGGTACCGTCGCATTTGGTGGTTGTACTTTTTGTAGTGCGGCAGGCTCTGGTGATTTTGCAGGTGACCGTGTAGATCCAATACCTGTACAATTTGAAAAGATCAAATCGAAAATGCAGGAAAAATGGAAAGACGGTAAAACGATGGCTTACTTTCAAGCCTATACTAATACCCATGCTCCCCTACCAGTATTAAAAGAGAAATTTGAAGCAGCATTAGCTTGCGAAGGAGTTATGGGGTTAAGTATTGCTACAAGACCTGACTGTTTACCAGATGATGTTGTAGAATATTTAGCAGAGCTAAATGAGAGAACATATTTATGGGTAGAACTTGGACTTCAAACAGTTCACGAAAAAACAGCAAATTTAATTAATCGTGCACATGATTATCCAACATACGTAGAAGGTGTAAATAAACTACGTAAACACGGCATAAGAGTTTGTACACATATCATTAATGGTCTACCACTAGAAGACTATGACATGATGATGGAAACAGCACGTGAAGTTGCGAAATTAGATGTTCAAGGAATTAAAATTCACCTACTGCACCTTTTAAAAGGGACGCCTTTAGTTAAGCAATATGAAAAAGGAATGTTAGAATTTCTTGAAAAAGACCAATACATTAACCTTGTTGCAGATCAGTTAGAAATTATTCCACCAGAAATGATTGTTCACCGTATTACTGGTGATGGACCTATTGATCTAATGATAGGTCCTATGTGGAGTGTCAATAAATGGGAAGTATTAAATGGTATTGACGCTGAGCTTGAACGACGTGGTAGCTGGCAAGGGAAGTTCTACAATGCGGAGCTGAAGAAATAATGAAGTTACAACGTGTTTTACAATATGCGAAATATTTACTTTCCGAATCAATCGAAAAAGGCGAGATTGCTGTTGATGCAACTGCTGGAAATGGTCATGATACATTATTTCTAGCTGAATTAGTTGGAGAAGATGGACATGTTTATGCATTCGATATTCAGCAAGACGCAGTAGATGCAACCATTGCACAATTAAAAGAGAACGGTTTAGAACACCGCGCAACTGTCATATTGGATGGTCATGAACATATTGAAAAATACGTAACACAGCAGATTGCAGGTGCAGTCTTTAACTTAGGTTATTTACCTGGTGCTGATCACAGCATTATTACCAAAAGTGAAACGACTATTCGCGCTATCGAAAGTTTATTAAACTTATTAAAAATTAATGGACTTATCGTTTTAGTTATCTATCATGGACACGAAGGTGGAAAAGAAGAACGTGATGCGGTAATTGATTTTGTCAGCCAATTACCTCAGAAAAATTACAATGTATTACGTTATGAATTTATCAATCAAAAAAATGATCCGCCTTTTATTATTGCTTTAGAAAAAAAGAAGTAAATTCCAAAGAAAAAGCATCGCGATTATCTCGCGATGCTTTTTTCCTTACTTTTTTGTGCGTCAGCGTTACCTTTTCCATTTTCCTTATTACGAGTTTCCCAGAATTCAGCATTTTTAATGCCCAGCTTAACTGGGTCAAATACAGGATCTTTCCCTTCTTTTCTTTGTGCCTCATAATCTTTTAGAGCAACAAGTGCAGGCTTCATTAAAATAAGGATAGCAATTACATTGATCCAAACCATTAGTCCAAGGCCAAGATCTCCTAAACTCCAAGCTAAGTTGGACTCACGAATCGCACCGTAGAAAGTTGAAACAATTAATACGACTTGTAATAAACGGGTAAGAATCTTTTCTGTACTTCCTGTAAATAAATAAGCAACATTCGTTTCAGCAATATAGTAATAAGCCATGATTGTTGTAAATGCAAAGAAGAATAATGCAATTGCAACAAATCCTGACCCAAAATTATTAAATGCAGTGAAAGCTTCATTGACTGCTAATTGAGTAAATTCTGTATACGTTTGACCTGCAACATTTTCTACTATTAGCTCACCGTCTGCACTTCCATTATTTACGTTATATGTACCCATAAATAAAATCATTAATGCAGTAGCAGTACAAACAACTAATGTATCAATGTAAATTGAGGCAGTTTGAACTAACCCTTGTTTTACAGGATGAGATACTTCTGCAGCTGCTGCAGCGTGAGCCCCTGTCCCTTGTCCAGCTTCGTTTGAATAAATAGCACGTTTTACACCCCATGCAATAGCGGCACCAATCATCCCGCCAAATGTAGCATCTAGCGTAAAAGCACTAGAAAAAATAAGTGAAAAAACAGCCGGTACTGCTGTGATGTTCATAAAAATAACGATAAATGCTAATAAAACATAAGCAATAGCCATAAATGGAACTATGATTTGTGCAGCATTTGCAATTCTTTTTACACCACCAATAATGATGAAACCAAGAATAGCAACTACGATTAAGCCAGTAATCCATGGTTCAATGCCAAATGCATTATTAACTGCATCTGAAATCGCATTCGATTGAACACCTGGCATTAAAATGGCAACAGCTAATATAGCAGAAATGGCAAAAACAACACCAAACCAACGTTGACCTGTACCCTTTTCAATATAATAGGCAGGTCCACCACGATATACGCCGTTTTTCTTATCTTTATAAATTTGAGCTAATGTCGACTCAACATATGCAGTTGATGCACCTACGAATGCAGTCACCCACATCCAGAAGACTGCACCTGGACCACCAAAAGCAATTGCAGAGGCAGTACCAATAATATTACCTGTTCCAACACGACCTGATAAAGCCATAGATAATGCTTGGAAGGATGAAACACCAGCCTCTGATTTTTCCCCAGTAAACATTAGAACAAACATATCTTTAATTCTTCTAATCTGGACAAATCTAGTTAAAATTGTGAATAACAAACCGACAGCTAGTATCCCGTAGATCATAACTGGTCCCCATAATAGATTATTTAACCAATTCACGATACTTTCCATCTTCCCTCAACTCCTTCTTTTAATCTATCTTTATTAATCAGTTTTTAATATATTATAAATTTTCTGATTATTCAATACTATTTCAGTATTATTTGAAGTATATTATTATAGAAGGAATGGGTATTTTTACCTTTTAGATAGATAAAATTTCACTAGTGTCGCATAAATTTTAACTGAATTTTCAGTCTTCTACCTTTTCCGTTTTAGAAGAAAAACAAAGACACTTGAACAGAGGTAGTAAACATCCATTTTTTTACTATAGCCTTTGACAGGTGCGACAGTGACGGGAAACCCTTTATGGGACCGCTTTTCCGGCGATTTTTCGTAGCCATAAGTGGGCGGATTTCCATGGTGCTGCTTTGAGTAAGCGACTGATTTTTAAGTACGTTTTCGTGCTATTTGTGTGTAGCTGTGCCAGCACATGCAGACAATACACAATCATCGCGATGTATACTTGGTTATGTACGCCCTGTTCGCTTTGTGCGTAGAACTTTTTGATGTTCAAGTGCTGCTTTAACCATTTGAAAAACAACTCAATCGTCCAGCGTGATTTGTACAACTCAGCGATT
>NZ_JBMIRP010000086.1:0-14611 GCF_049202975.1 Ureibacillus sp. MALMAid1270
ACACATCATATTATTCGAGTAATAAAAAAAATTATTCTGAGCATTATTAAAAGCATTCTTGTATTAACAAGGCTTTTTAATAAAGCACAGAATAATAAATTGATCGGTATAATCCTCGTTATTTTAATTTAAGAATAACCAGCTGAAAATGCGATTCGTCCGAGTGTAATCGGTAGAAAAAACTGGCTCTTCTCTGTTAGTGAAGCTGGTGCTAGAGCGAATGCGATCTGTTTGAGTCTAGCCGAAACCGCAAAAGCAAACGGCATCGACTTCTATAAATACCTAGTGAAGTTATTTACAGAGCTGCCAAACCTACCAATTCACCAAGAACCTAATATTTTACAAGACTACATGCCATGGTCGAAATCAATTCAAATAACATGTGCAAAATAACAGCCTTCAATCCAAAAAGTAGCGGATTGAAGGCTAATCGTCGTGGGTGCCGTAAGGCACGCTATTTTTTTATTTCGGGCTTACTATATAAAAGTCTTTACAACACAATGACTCCAAATAATAAAGAATGCCTACATAAGTAGGCATTCCCGTTTAAACTACCGATACCAATTTTAACTTTGCCTCTTCATACTCTTTCTTCAATTGATTAACTACAGCTTCTACATGTTCAATTGACTTAATCGTTGTTACTCCATGCCCAGCTGACCAAACGTCACGCCACATTTTTACCTCAACCATACTAGAAAAATCGATTTCTTCTTTTCGTTTTAAATTTGATGGGTCTAGATTATTTTTAAGTAAACTTGGAATTAAGAAATTCGCATGTACTCCGCTTATTGCATCAGTATATAGAACATCTTCGATTGAAGAATCGACTAGCATTTGTTTATAGCCCTCAAAAGCTGCACTTTCTTCGGTTGCAATAAATTTAGTTCCCATGTATGCAAAATCTGCTCCCATAACCTTAGCTGCTAATACATCTTTCCCATGTGAGATTCCACCTGCTAAAATTGTGTAGCCGTTCCAAAACTCTCGAACTGCATCCAAGAAAGCAAAAGGATTTAAAGTACCTGCGTGACCGCCAGCACCTGCAGAAACTAAAATTAATCCATCTACACCGGCTTCCGCAGATTTCTTAGCGTGTTTTACAGTTGCAACATCGGCAAATACAAGTCCACCATAACTATGGACAGCTTCTGTTACCTTTCCAGGATGACCTAGAGAAGCAATAACAATTGGTGGTTGATATTTTTTGATTAACTCTAAATCAGAATCATGACGTTTATTTGTTTTATGGGCAATAAAATTAACTGCCCAAGGTTCTGTTGGTAATGCCTCTTTAATTTGTTTTAGCATATTCTCGGCCTCTTCAGCCGTTCTTGCATTTAACATCGGAATTGAACCAATTACCCCGTTCTTACATGATTCAATCACCAATTCAACACTTGATACTAAAAACATTGGCGCAACAATAACTGGTAAACTTAATTTCTCAAACAAGACGTTTCCCCCTTTTTTAAATTCCATTCCTTATCTCAATATTTCAACAAATGATATGAAATTCCTTTTTATGAACAGATTTTCTATATAAATTCGTTTTTTTATAAAAAAATACCTACAGATTTCATATATCTGCAGGTGTTTATAAAAATTAATATTCGTCTTCACGATATCCAAAATCACGTAATTGTGATTGCTTATTACGCCAATCTTTTTGCACTTTTACCCATAGTTCTAAATACACTTTAGAACCTAACAGCATTTCTATATCTTTTCGCGCATGTGTTCCTACCTGTTTTAAAAGTGAACCTTGTTTACCAATGACGATTCCTTTTTGTGAGTCTCGCTCTACCATGATTGTAGCCTGAACGCGAATTTTATTTTCGTTTTCTTCATCACGCTTAATTTTATCAATTACTACTGCAATTGAATGCGGTATTTCTTCACGTGTTAAGTGAAGAATTTTTTCACGAATCAATTCTGAAATAATAAATCGCTCTGGGTGATCCGTAACTTGATCAGCTGGATAATATTGTGGACCCTCTGGTAAATAGCTTTCAATTGTTTCTAACAGATTTTCAACATTATTTCCTTCCAGAGCTGAAATCGGGATAATTTCTTTAAATGGATACTTATCCTTATAGCTGTTGATGAATTTGGCTAATTCATCTGGATGTACTTGGTCAATTTTATTTACTACTAAAAATACTGGAGTTGTGTTCCCTTCTAACATTTCTAGAATAAACTGGTCTCCTTTTCCTAAATCCTGTTCAGCATTTACCATAAACATGACTAAATCTACTTCACGTAATGTATTTTTCGTCACTTTAAACATAAACTCACCAAGTTTATGTTTTGGTTTATGAATACCAGGAGTGTCAATGAAGATCATTTGACTGTTACTGCGTGTTAATACACCTTGAATTTTGTTTCTTGTTGTTTGTGGTTTATCGGACATAATTGCGATTTTTTGTCCAATAACGCGATTTAAAAATGTTGATTTCCCAACATTTGGTCTCCCAATAATTGAGATAAATCCTGATTTATAGTTCTGATTTTCCTGCTGCATAATCTAAATCCTCCGGTGAGAAGGCAAATGGTATAAGTTCGCCTACTGTAGTTTCTTGTACGTCCCCTTTTAGGTTTGTTAAGTATACTGGCATATCTGGTGCACAAAATTCACTCATTACTTGTCTACATGCTCCACAGGGGGAACATGGCCCGTTTGTGTCTGCAACCACAGCAATTGCTTTAAATTTTCTTACGCCATCTGATATTGCTTTAAAGAAAGCTGTACGCTCAGCACAGTTTGTCATACTGTAACCTGAATTTTCAATGTTACATCCATGATAGATTTTACCGTCTTCCCCTAAAAGAGCTGCACCAACTTTAAATTTTGAATATGGTACGTATGCTTTTTCACGTGCAATTTTCGATTGCTCTAATAATGTATCTTTATCAATTGTCATTGTTTGACACCTCTCTAATTATTACTCAAAACCATTTTGGAACAAAAATTATCAATCCAATCACAACACTTGTAATCGCAAAGATTAATACTGCTCCAGCTGCTATATCTTTTGCTTGTTTTGCAAGTGGGTGAAAAGTTGGCGATGCCAAATCGACAACACTTTCAATTGCACTATTGATCATTTCTGCTCCAATAACTAAAGCGATCATTAATATGATTATTAACCACTCAACAGTCGAAAGCCTTGTTAGTAAACCAGCAACTACGACTATGAGCGCACTGGTCAAATGAATACGCATATTTTGTTGTTTGAAGGAAGCCCAAATCCCTTCTAATGCGTATCCGAAAGATTTAATGAGCTTTTTTACATTCACTGTTAATCACGACCTAAACCAAAGGAAGATAGGATTTGATCCTGCTTACCAAACATTTCTTTTTCGTCTTCAGAATTCATATGATCATAACCTAATAGATGTAAAAATCCGTGAACTGCTAAAAATCCTAGTTCTCTCTCAAAGGAATGGCCATACTCTTCAGCTTGTTCTTTTGTTCGGTCAATTGAGATAATAATATCTCCTAAGACTCTTGGCATATCTTCACCAATTATTTCAATTTCCCCTTCTCCCATTTCCTCTAGAGCAAATGAAATAACATCTGTTGGTTGATCTTTATCGCGGTATGTGCGATTAATTTCATGAATCGCTTCATTCGTAACAAAGGTAATCGAAACTTCACTACCATCTTCTATATTTTCAACTTCAGCTGCATGTTGGAGTAATTTTTCCACAAGATTGATATGCTCTTGTTGTACTTCATTTGTTTCATCTAAAAAATCAATATTGAGACCCATAATTTCCTCCAATAAATTGTGTAAAGTTAGTCTTCTTTCGGATATTCAATTCGAGAGTGAAAAATTCCGTTTAAAGTTTCACATAATGCTTTTTCAATAATTTTTAATTCTTTAATGGATACATCACACTCATCGAACTGGTTCTCCTGTACGCGACTTTGGATAATCGAATGAACTAGATTACGTATTTTATCACTATTCGGGCTTTTCATCGAGCGAACAGCTGCTTCCACACTATCTGCAATACTAATTACTGCAGCCTCTTTTGTTTGTGGTTTAGGGCCAGGATATGAGTAAAGTGATTCGTCTACTTCTTTCCCTGCTTCTTTCGCTTTATGAACAAAGTATTTTAAGGTACTAGTACCATGATGTTGCAATGCAATGTCAATAATTTCTTGTGGCATTTTATGTTTACTTAACAATTCCGCTCCATCAGTAGTATGTGCAATAATAATCTCTGCACTTCTTTCCGGTTGTAAGGAATCATGTGGATTTATACCTGACATTTGATTTTCGATGAAAAATGCCGGTCTTTTTGTTTTACCAATATCATGATAATAACAGCCAACCCTTGCTAACAATCCGTCTGCACCGATTGCTTCACATGCAGCCTCAGCTAAATTTGCAACCATAATGCTGTGATGATATGTTCCAGGTGTTTCTGTTAATAGTTTCTTTAGCAACGGATGGTTTGGATTGGATAACTCGATTAGTCTCATTGTCGACAATAATCCAAAAGCTGATTCAAAGAATGGCAATAATCCCATCGTTAAAGCTCCAGAAAGTAATCCAGATACAACTCCAGCAATTCCATAGAACAATAATTCCATTAAGCCATATTCAGTTTGAATCATTAATAGATAAAATGCGATAAATCCTAAGTTTATGATAGCTACAATCGCACAAGCTTTTAGTAAATCAGAACGTTTTTCAATACTACGCATAAAGAATATACTAGCGAATCCACCAAATATGATATAAAGTGCAATATCCATTTGAAGTACCGCAGCATAACCTTCTTGGAAAATAACTCCTGCCGAAGTGGCGATTAAAATCGTAACCAAACCTGCGATTTTATCGTTACATAAAAGACGCACTAACATCGTAGCCAACGCTGTTGGGTAAAGAAAGGCTACTGTCACATCGAACTCATCTACGATTATGCTCATTAATTCCATTAAAATAATCGATAATGAATAGATAATCGATGTTACCAGAACTGCATTACGTTTTTTAATAAGATTCATTTTTGAACGATCAAATAAAATAAATAAAAATGACATTTGAATGACGATTAGAATTATCAAGCCAAATATTGGATTATAAGAGGCATTGTTATCTAACATTCCCAATAATTCTAATTGACGGTATACCTCACGATCTACTAATTCACCTTCTGTTACAATGATTTGTCCTTGTAAAATACGTGTAGGTTCAACCGCTTCACGAGCCTGTCTTATAAGTTCATCGGTTTTAGCTTGATCTAAAAATTCAGTTTCGACGATGGCACCTCTTGCAATTACAATAATTGCATTTTTTAACGAATCGTCGATACTCGTATTTTGTCTTACTTCATTTTCAATTTCGTTTTTAAATGAATTCAGTTGTTCTTTTCTAATTTCGTGATTTAATTTTTCTTTAACTAATGTTTGGACAGTATTACTAGCAATTTGTAAATCTGATTTTGCACTTGATAATAAAGACCATAAGTGATCATCGGTAAACATTAGTTGGGTTTGACTATCCGTTATCTCGGTTAACTTGTCTCTTAATTGTTGTATTTGAGCTTCTTTTGATGGTTGTTGTATTTCAACTCCCATACCTTCTGGTAATACATTCGTTACTTTACTTTTTTCTATCTCTGATCGAACATCCTGAATAATTTCAAAAATAGATGATACAAGCTCAATTCTATGTTCTGCTGCTTCTTTGTTGAATACATAAACCGGTTCAACTGAGCGCTCTGCTTCAGCACGTTCTTCTTCTGTTTTTACTGTATCTTCAACCGTTTTAGCAGAACGTATGGTGTCTGGAGCTAATTCAAATGTTTCAATATCATATGTGACGCCTCTCACATTTTCAAACATTAAAATGAATTGTAAGATTCCGGTCATAATTAGGACAATTACTAAGAATGTTCGAAAGTTAATGATATTTAAAAACTTTTTATAGTGCATAACCATACGCACCCCCAATAGCATATATATACTAGTTTACCAATTTATCATAACAATTTCATTGATTCATATAAAATTCTTCTAAATTTAACAAAAAGAGGTTGACTTGAAAGGCAAACTTCAAGTCAACCCATTCCTAAATGTAACAAAAATCTACCAATACTATTACGTTTAAGTCATCAATGTATCTTCTGAAGGGGTATCTATCGCAACCCTATTCAAATGTTTACAATTCTTGCTCCGTATATGCTTGTATAATTCTTGCGACTAATGGGTGACGAACTACATCCCCTGCCTCTAAAATTTGGAAATGGATATCTTTTACATATTTTAACGTACGTTCCGCAACAATTAAACCTGATTCTGTATTTTTTGGTAAGTCGATTTGAGATTTGTCTCCAGTAATGACCATTTTCGATCCAAATCCTAAACGGGTTAAAAACATTTTCATCTGTGCATGAGTAGTATTTTGGGCTTCGTCAAGAATTACGAAGGCATCATCTAAAGTACGACCACGCATGTAAGCAAGTGGTGCAATTTCAATTGTCCCACGTTCAATTAATCTTTGCGTTTGTTCCGCCCCATAAATATCATGTAAAGCATCGTATAAAGGTCGTAAATAAGGGTCTACCTTTTCTTTTAAGTCTCCAGGTAGGAATCCTAATGACTCACCTGCTTCGACAGCTGGACGAGTTAAAATTATACGTTTTACATGTCCATTTTTCAAAGCTTGTGTTGCCATAACAACAGCTAAGTAGGTTTTACCCGTTCCAGCTGGTCCAATACCAAACACTAAATCTTTGTGGCGTATCGCTTTAATGTATTCTCTTTGACCGATTGTTTTTGCACGAATTGGAGTACCTTTATTAGTTCGAGCAATTTCTTCATTATAAAGCTCTGAAAAATACTCGATTGTCCCCTTATTAACCATTTCTATAGCTGTTGCTACATCTCTAATATCAATATTTATTCCTTTTCTAATTACTTTAAGAAGTTCAGATACAAGTGCTTTTGCATTATTCTTTGCATCTTCTTCACCAGTTATTTGTATTACTTCTCCCCTAGTAATTATTTGAACTTTAAAAGTTTCTTCAATTAATTTTATATTTGCATCTTTCATGCCTAGTAACATTACTGCTTCATTTGGATTTTCAACTTGTAGTACCGATAATTGTTCTGACATTCAATCATTCTCCTTGGGAAATTGGGTATGGTTTTGCTATGTTTTCATTTACCAAAAATAGGACTTTCCCTTTCACTTTATCACCATCGAATGTTACGTGCAAAATGTTTTCCTTTTTGATAACCGTTTTTGGTGGTAAGGACTTTAATAGTTTTTCGTGCAAGAGTGGCAAAATAAATGATTCGATTTGGTCTTCGGTAATTTCTTGAGTTGAAGTAATGTACTTTTGGGTCTCCTTGATTTCTACAAATCTTGAAAGCCACTCTGGTAAATTGACTTCTCGAAACGATTGTTCAGACTCCTTTTCGTCATTTATTTTAAAATTAATCGTCCATTTTCTTTCTGTAGAAGAAATGTATTGGACTTTTTTAGGTATGGTAAATTCCGTTTCCAACCAGTAATCTGCGAAAACTTCTCCAACAGCTCCGATCGTAACAGATTTATCACCTACAGTAATAACCCCTGACACTAAAGTATCACCTTGGTATACGGTTGTATTTGGCGAGACTCTTCTCTCACCACTTGTTAAAACAAAATGAGTCACGACTCCACTTTTTGCAGCAACTAGATGGTTTAACTGTTCAGGCTTTTGCTCTTTAACATCTGTAATAGGTGCCAATTGTGGAACAATTGTTATCTTACTTCCCTTTTTAAATATATGAACCCAAGAGAGTTCACGCATATCTTCCATGATGGTTTGTCTTATTTCAAAATCCGATTCTAGATTCTTTTTAAATACTGGGCTATTCAGATTTAACTTCTCAGTCATCACTTTTTCAACTGCAACTCTTACTTCAGGAGTTTCTGCCTCTACTTCAACTTTCCATATAAATTGAGAAAATACGATTGGAATGATGATTAAGAAAAGTAAACCAATATAGGTTTTCAATTCCCTTTGAAAAATCATCGTTGATTGCAAATAACGAATTTTCACTTTCAGATTATATTTTTTCCGAGTCTCTCTTACAATTTTTACATCTTTTCTTGCTATTTCAAAAGTAATATATTGATCTGCATAGGCTATGTTTTTTATTTTCACTTTTTTACTATGCAATGCTTGGATAAACGGATGAACTTTATCGGATTTCGTAATTTTTATTTCAACAGGGCGGTAGTCTACTCTCATGGTTTATCACCCTGCTTTTTCATTTCGATTGATAATAAATCTTCTACGTGTAATAATAATTCTTCCACCTTTAACACATCAATATGTACTTTTTTTGCTTTTATAAGTATGTGATATTGCTCATACTTAAAAGCACAATGTTGGTCAGAGGCTTCTAAGAATTTATACTGACCAATTATTCTCATTTCATTACAATTGAATAGTTCGATTAAAGGTTCGGTTTGAAACAACTTTTTCAAATAAAATAGCCCCCTTTCGCAAAAGTATATGCTTTTGGAAAGAGGGACATGATGTATTATTTATTATTTTGTATATAACGCATTATCTTTGTTTTGCTTTTGGTGGACCAATTATTTCAGAAGCAATAATCGCTTGAAGCATCGCTTGTTTTGAAGTCGGGACGTAAGAACCAATTTCACTTTGTTGGATAGGATCTTTCCGAATTGCTCTGTTTGTATTTTTGGATGACCGGTTTTCATCTAAAGTTGGTCTTTTGTTTACAATATTTTTCGGATTAGTCGGTTCTACTTTAACAGCAGTCGTTACTGACTCTGCTTTTGGCTGAACTACCACTTCCTTATATTGTGGCCCAGTAAAAACATCTTTAGGTTGGTTCGTCTTCTCGTTTAGTTGATCAAATACTTCTTTCGCAAAATCCTCTAAAGATTTAAAGGTTGTTGTTGATTTTCTAGGTTCAACTTTAGGTTTTGGATATTGTTCGAAAGACGTTGTATTAGGCTTATTATTAAATGGTGGCATAGGCTTATGATTTTGCTGTTTTACTTCCTTACTCTTTGAAATAATTGAGAAAATAATCCCAATAATTACAAAAATAATAAAACTTCCACTCATTACGAACACTCCCTTCTATAGGGCTGTATATCATTTTACTTTTGAGTTGTATCTGGTTTATCGTTTGTTACTTTGGCAATTGAATCACGCATAGAAGTATCTGCTTGAATATTTTTGTAGTTCATATAATCCATTATTCCAAAGTTACCACTTCGTAATGCTTCTGCTAATGCCATTGGAACTTCAGCTTCCGCTTCTACTACTTTTGCCTTCATCTCTTGAACACGAGCAATCATTTCTTGTTCTTGTGCTACAGCCATTGCACGGCGTTCTTCCGCTTTTGCCTGAGCGATGTTTTTATCTGCTTGTGCTTGTTCAATTTGTAATTCTGCACCAATGTTTTTACCAACATCAACATCCGCAATATCAATCGATAAGATTTCAAATGCAGTACCTGAATCTAATCCCTTAGCTAAAACTGTTCTAGAGATCATATCTGGGTTTTCCAATACATCTGTATGTCTTGGGGAGCTACCGATTGTTGAAACGATCCCTTCACCAACACGGGCAATAATTGTCTCTTCACCAGCACCACCGACTAAACGTTCGATGTTTGCTCTTACTGTAATACGTGCTTTTGCTTTTACTTCAATACCGTTAATAGCCATACCAGCAATGAATGGTGTTTCAATTACCTTAGGGTTAACGGACATTTGTACTGCTTCTAAAACGTCACGACCAGCTAAGTCAATCGCTGCACAACGTTCAAATGGTAATTCGATATTTGCGCGATGAGCTGCAATTAATGCATTTACTACTCTGTCAACATTACCACCAGCTAGATAGTGAGACTCTAATTGGTTAATTGTTACTGCTAATCCTGCTTTATGAGCTTTAATAAGAGGATTTACGATTCGAGAAGGAATTACTCGACGTAATCTCATACCAATTAATGTGAAAATACTAACTTTCACTCCTGCTGCAAGTGCGCTAATCCACAGTGCAACCGGAACTAACGTAAAGAATACAGATAATACAATAATGGCAAGTACTACAATAATGATAAAACTAAGTGTTCCTGCATCGTTAAAAATATCCATTAATCTTCATCTCCTTTAATGATTTCTCTCACGACAATACGTGATCCTTCTACTCGGATAATTTCTACTTTCTTATTTAAATTGATGTAACTACCCTCTGAAACAACATCAAGTCTCTCCTTATCGACCTGAATTGTTCCAGAAGGGCGTAAAGGAGTTAAAGTTTCCCCGACTTTCCCTATCAATTCATATCGATTTTCATTTGAAACATAACCTTCATCAGTGGTAGTTGCATCTCTTAAAACAAGCTTACTAAAGAAATGCAAATTTTTCCCTAGGAATTTCATCATAATCACCATTCCTATTACTGCAATAAACATTGCAATTAAAATTGAATACGCCATATAAACAACACTTTCGCCTGCAAAAAGCAGACTTATAATAACAAGTGCAGCGCCAATTACACCAACAATTCCACCTGGTATAAATAATTCACCTATTATAAGAGCAAACCCTATAATAAACATAATGATGGAAGCATAACTTGCATGCCCTTCAACCATATGGCCATAGAAAAAGAGTACGAAGGCTAATATTCCAATTGTCCCGGGTAGTCCAAATCCAGGTGAAAATAATTCGATCACTAAACCGAGACAGGCGATCGAAAGTAAAATCGTTACTACAACTGGATTTGTGATATAGTCCGCAACATGATTAAAAAAAGTTGGTTCCGTATTAGTAGCTGCTAATACTTTTGTAGGGATCAGAAACAAACCAAATATAAATAAAAGAAACCAATTTAATTTCTTCATAGTTTCATTCTCTCCTCCTTTCCCAAATGCTCTTAATATGTTTACGGTTACATTAGCAAAAAGTTTCAATATTAGTTCGTTTATTTTTATTTTACACTATTTCGTATCATTTTTGGAAAAAAGTAAAATAAATGAAAAATACCCTAGTATTTACATAGTTGCAAATACTAGGGTATGTCATTTCACAAGTTAGAAAATCTAAAATTGCGTGTTTTGAACGTAGGGATTGACAGGAAAAATTACCACTTACGTTTTCGTGCAGCTTCTGATTTCTTTTTACGTTTTACGCTTGGTTTTTCATAAAATTCGCGTTTTCTTACCTCTTGAATAGTACCACTTTTAGAAACAGTACGTTTGAAGCGGCGAAGAGCATCTTCAAGCGATTCGTTTTTTCTAACGACAGTTTTTGACATCTCTCTTTCCCTCCCTCCGAACACACGTCAATACACTTCCGTGAACATTTCACATTTAGTGTACTAAAGAATTATATCGTAATGTATGAGCCCAGTCAATAGATAGAATAAAATACATTTTAATAATTATAAAAAATAACTGAATTTCTAATAAATCTTAGTAATTTGAATTAGATGTTAATCCATTCATGATGGCAACACCAGAACTAGCACCGATTCTTGTCGCACCAGCTTCGATCATTTTCTTCATATCTTCAAGGTTTCGAACGCCACCAGAAGCTTTTACACCGACAGATTCACCAACAGTTTTACGCATTAAAGCTACATCTTCTGCCGTTGCACCACCAGTTGAAAATCCAGTTGAAGTTTTTACAAAATGAGCTCCTGCTTCAACTGACAATTCGCACGCTTTCACTTTTTCTTCATCAGTTAGTAAACATGTTTCAATGATAACTTTTACTAAAGTTCCATTAGCAGCTTTTACTACTTCTTTAATATCATTTAGAACTACATCATATTGTTGATTTTTTAGTGCACCGATATTGATTACCATATCGATTTCAGTAGCACCATTTTGAATCGCATCTTTTGTTTCAAACGCCTTCACTTCTGAAGTTGTTGCACCTAATGGGAAACCAATTACAGTACAAACTTTCACTTCTGAATTCGCTAATTTTTCTGCACATAATTTTACCCAAGTTGGGTTAACACAAACAGATGCAAATTTATATTGTAGTGCTTCTTCACAAATTTTTTCAATTTGATCTTGTGTAGAATCCGCTTTTAATAGAGTATGGTCAATGTATGCGGCATAATTTGTTGTTGTCATAATAATACCTCCAATAAAAATACCTACGTCTTATCATATCATTTATTACTCAAAAAAAGTAAAATCTGAATTTATGAAAAATTCCTCCGTGTTATGTCTTAGTATGTTAAAAAGAAAATCGGTAAAACCCTATTAAGTTTTACCGATTTATGTTTATTGTACTTGTTCTTCTAAAACTCTTACAAATTGTCCTTCATTATATGGATAACCAGCTTTTGTTATTTTTACTTTTATTAACTTACCTATCATGTCTTCTGTACCTTCAAATACAACACGTAAATAATTATCAGTATGTCCAACTAATAGGTTTTCTTGGTCTGTTTCTTTAAAACGTTCTTCTGGAATGACCTCTAATACTTCACCTTCAAAGCGTGATGCGTATTCTTTTGCAAGTTGATCATTTAAAGTAATTAAACGATGTACTCGTTCGTTTTTCACGTCTTCATCGATTTGATCTTCCATACGTGCTGCTGGTGTACCTGTACGTTTAGAGAATGGGAATACATGTAATTCAGCAAATTTATATTTTGCAATAAAATTATAAGTTTCCATAAATTCTTCTTCTGTCTCACCAGGGAAACCTACAATAACGTCAGAAGTAATGGCTAAATCAGGTAATGCATCATTTAGTTTCTCTAATCGCTCTGCAAAGAAGTCCATCGTATATTTTCGTCTCATACGTTTTAGGACCGTATCTGAACCAGATTGAATAGGAATATGTAAATGACGAACTACTATATTGGAATTTTTAAGTACCTCTATTACTTCATCTGTTAGTTGAGAAGCTTCAATTGATGAAATACGTAGACGTTTTAAACCTTTAACATTTGCTTCTAAGTCGCGTAATAATTGGGCTAAATTGTAATCTTTAAAGTCTTGACCATATCCACCAGTATGAATACCAGTAAGTACGATTTCTAAGTAACCTGCATCAACTAGTTGTTGTGCTTGTTTAATAACTTCTTGTGGATCACGTGAACGCATTAATCCACGAGCCCATGGAATAATACAAAAAGTACAGAAGTTGTTACATCCCTCTTGAATCTTTAAAGAAGCACGTGTTCTATCTGTAAAGTAAGGTACATCTAGTTCCTCATAAACACGATTTTTCATAATGTTACGTACTGCATTAATTGGTTGTCTTTCTACTCGGTACTGATCGATATATCCAAGCATTTTTTGACGATCTTGCGTACCAACAACGATATCTACCCCTGGAATTGCCATAATTTCAGCTGGTGATGTTTGAGCGTAACAACCTGTTACACAAATAACAGCGTCTGGATTTTGACGAACTGCACGACGTATTACTTGACGTGATTTTTTATCTCCTGTATTAGTTACGGTACATGTATTAATAACATAAACATCTGCTTGATGTTCAAAATCGGTACGTTCGTATCCTTGTTCTTTAAACAGTTGCCAAATTGCTTCTGTTTCGTAATGGTTTACTTTACAACCTAATGTATGAAAAGCCACTGTTGCCAAGGCTAGTACACCTCTTTCATTCAAATTCATATGAAATGGCAGATAGCGCATATAGCGGCGCAGTTTCTGCTCGTAAAATTCTCGGTCCGAGTGACATCGTTACAGCTCCAGCATTTAATAAGCTTTCTGCCTCAGTTCGTGAGATCCCACCTTCAGGGCCAAAGATCAATAAAATAGACTTCGATTTATTATCATACACCTTTTTAAGCTTATCCGCAAATCTTGTGCGATTTTCCTTCTTGGCATCTTCTTCATCTGCTATAAACACATGATCATAATTTTCCAAAAGAGATAGAAGTTGTTTAAATGTAATCGGATTAGAGATTTCAGGGACATGGGTACGGTGTGATTGTTCTGCAGCTTCTTGAGCAATTTTTTGTGTTCTTTCGGTTTTCTTTTCCCCTTTTTTTTCATCCCATTTCACGATAGAACGTTCTGCCTTAAAAGGGATTAACCGATGCATACCAAGCTCTGTTCCCTTTTGAGCGATAAATTCTAATTTATCTCCTTTTGGTAGACCACAAGCTATGTCTACTTGTACCGGCATTTCAGGAGAGGGAACAGTTTCTCCAGTTTGTTTTACAACAACCTCATCGCTTAATGAAATGATTTCACATATGTATGCAATCTCTTCTACAACAACAATTACTTTTTCGCCAGCTTCCATACGCATTACTTTCGATATATGTCTTGCACTATCTCCAGTGATTACTAATTCTTTTTCTGTATTAAATGTTTCATTTACAAAATAACGTTGCATTTTGATCCTCCGAAGATTTTTAGCATATTTTAGTTTACTCCAAATTCCAAACAAAAAATGAGGCTGTTAGTAATTAACTCAAACTTCGCAGACTGAAATCGACAAATAAGCCTTGATATAGTTAGGCAGACCGTCAATCCATTGCTGTAGTTGACTTTTGATTATTTTTTGAATCGTTTTATTCGTCTTTTTTAAGGCATCTTCAAGAAGCTCGA